>SKHV01000434.1 GCA_007116765.1 Prolixibacteraceae bacterium
ACGCCATGACACTTGCCTGTATGAAAACAAAACGGGAAACATCGACCCAACGCAAGGAAATTGAGTTCACTGAAATTTTAAGGATTCTTGTTTCGAATTAAATAAGAACCTGAGTAGTTACGAAAATGGAGTTTATTCTTAAACGGATTATATTAGAAAATCAGGAAATTATTGCAAAAAAAAACCTGATTTCCAGAGAATATATCATTCCTGAAACGGATGCCATTACGGTGCTGACCGGCATACGGCGTTGTGGAAAAACACACATGCTCTACGAAAAAGCAAAACAACTGGAGCCTGAACGTATTCTGTTCCTTGATTTTGAAGACGAAAGGCTCATTGCACTAAATACATTGGACAGCTACGATATTATTATCGATTCCTATAAAACCTTATTTCCGCACTTAGAGCCGGTATTGTTTTTCGACGAAATTCAAAATCTTAAAAATTGGCACTTGTATCTGAAACGATTGCATGTGAAAGGTTACAAAATATTTGTAACAGGAAGCAATGCTCATTTAATAAGTCGTGAAATTGCTACGTTTTTAAAAGGCAGAAGTTTGGAAACAACCATTTACCCATTTTCTTTTTCCGAATTTTTGAAATTGAAACAGATTGAATTGTTGCCCAAAGACAGTATTATTAACCAACCTAAAATAGTAAACCTCTTTGAGGAATACATGCAATACGGTGGTTTTCCGGAGGTAATAAAAGTGGCTGTTCCTGATAAAAGAACCATCGCCAAAAACATATACAACTTACTGTTTTATAAAGATTTGGTCGCAAAATACGACAAAGACGATTATTTACTGAAACTAGTGGTGAGCAAAATTACTGAGAACATTACCAAAGAATTTTCAATCACCAGCCTGGCAAATATAATTATTTCGGTTTATAAAACAAGCGTTCCTACGGTTGCCGATTATTTTAACATATTGCCCGAACCTTATTTAACCTCGAATATTTACCAATACCGCACCTCGTTTGTGCAGCGCGAATCGAAACGAAAAACGTATGTATCCGACAATTCATTCATTTTTCTGAACAGGGTTGTCCCCGACAACTCGCGATTGCTGGAGAATATGGTTTTTAATTATTTACAGCGGCAATATGACGAAATATATTACTATAAAACAAACAACAATAAAGAAGTCGATTTTTTTATCAATACAACACAAACCAAGGTATTGGTTCAGGTAAGTTATTCCATAGAAAATACCGATACCAGAGAACGGGAAATCAAATCGTTGCAAAAGGCCATGGAAGAACAAAATATGGCGCTAGGTTTCATTTTTACCTGGAACAAAGAAGAAGAAATAAGCATAAATGGTAAAACAATAAAAATGGTACCTTTCTGGAAAGAAGCATTGAATACACAATTGCCTGTTAATCATTGGTAACAATGTTTCCAATGTGTATGTAAAAAATATTATTTAATCATACTGCATACCAGCAATAATATTTTGAAGGCTGGCAGTAAACGCAACATCGGAGTGTGTCATCCTGCTTGTCAGCCGTAATGAAGGTTGGAGGGAAGCGCAGCCCCGATTTTTATCGGGGAAGGATCTCAACCATTACGCACTGGCTTAATATCAACAGATTCCCGCTCCACGGGACATCGCAACGCTGCGCCTTCATTCCGTAAAAATCCATTCAGAATCGAAGACAAAGCAATGCGAAGTTCCGTTTTCGGAATCACCCTTAGGTAATGACACACAACAGAACAACGTCCGGGTGTCACCCTCTCAGTGCTCAGCGCCCAAGGTCTCAGTGCTCAGCCCTGGTTTAAAAATAGCAAACACTATCATTAAGCCCACATAAAAGCTTTAACAACTGCATTTACTATTCTAATAATTGTTATATATTTGTTCAAATCAATAAAAGCTGATAAGCATGGACTGGAATAGTATGAGCAATGCCAATGTAGCGCAAGAAATAGGCAAACGCTTAAAAACACACCGGATTAATAAAAAACTCACTCAAAAGCAATTGGCCGAAAAAGCAGGGGTCAGTTTGTTTACCATAGCCCAAGTTGAAAAAGGGAAATCGGTATCGTTAAGCATGCTCATACCCGTTTTGCGGGTACTACGCCTGATCGACAACTTGGAATTGTTGGTCCCCGAGCCACAAATCAGCCCGATTGCCTTGTTGAAACAAAAGCAGGTGTCGGTTAAACGTGTACGGTCGAAAAAAAGCAACTAAATGGACAAGGCTGTAAAGGTTTCTTTATGGGGTAAAGAGTTAGCGGCTATTGTATTGGACAATGAGCGAGAAGTTGCCGTGCTTGAATTTTATGAATCGTTTGCCCGGCACGGTTTCGATGTTGCGCCACTAACCATGCCCCTAGACGATATTCGTCGTGGTGAACGTATCTTTTCGTTTCAAACATTAAGTCAAAAAACGTTTCAAGGCTTGCCAGGTCTGATTGCCGATTCTCTTCCCGATGATTATGGAAATTCGGTAATCGACGAATGGTTTTCCCAAAAAACCATACAGGGGCGTGCAACCCCCATTGACAGGCTCAAGTATATTGGGAAAAGGGGCATGGGCGCTTTGGAATACGAGCCCGTAATTTCT
>SKHV01000169.1 GCA_007116765.1 Prolixibacteraceae bacterium
CTCAGGCCGATATCGATAAAGGAAGTATCGATAATCAGGCAGTAGCCAGGGGTCAAGATCCATTTGGAAACAATGTAAGCGACCTTTCGGGTACGGCAAATCAAAACGACGATCCGACAATCACTGAATTTGCAAGCAATCCGGCAATCGCATTGGTTAAAACCGGTGATTTTAATGCAGTAGATGGAACGATTACTTACACCTTTAATGTGACTAATACCGGAAATCTAACAGTAAGCAACATTGCAATAGATGATGAGCTAATAGATGTTATAGGACTTCCAGTATCACCTTCAACTCTTGCTCCCGGACAAAGTGGTACAGCTACCGCGGCTTACACCGTAACTCAGGCCGATATTGATGCCGGAAACATAAACAATCAGGCACTTGCCACAGCTCAAGATCCATTTGGAAACAATGTTAGCGACCTTTCGGGTACAGCAAATCAAAACGACGATCCGACAATCACTATATTTACAAGCAATCCGGCAATCGCACTGGTTAAATCTGGCAATTACAATGCAGCAGATGGAACGGTTGCTTATACCTTCACTGTGACTAATACCGGAAATCTAACAGTAAGCAACATTGTAATAGATGATGAGCTAATAGATGTTACAGGGCTTCCATTATCGCCTTCAACTCTGGCTCCGGGGCAAAGTGGTACAGCTACCGCGGTTTACACCGTAACTCAGACCGATATTGATGCTGGCGGAATGACAAATCAGGCAATAGCTTTAGGGGAGTTGCCCGATGGCAATCAAATTGTAGAGGAGTCAGGTACCGACATCAATAACAACGCCCCAACTGTTACCACACTATACAGGGGCGATGTTATCATTGCAGTAAACGATACTATTATTATTGGGCTCGACGAATCTGTTGAAATAGACATTCTGGAGAATGACACTATTGATGTTCAAGGCTCTGTTTTAATTACCATTGAAGTTGAACCTGTAAATGGCATGGTTACCTTGGATCAATATAATGGCACTGTCACTTATGCTCCATTGCCTGGCTTTGTTGGAATTGATTCAATTGTTTATTCAATTTGTAATGTAAACGGATATTGCGATCAAGCCACAGTTTATATCTATATACAAGAAATCTTGTCGCCACCTCAATTATTTACTCCCGATGGTAATGGACAAAACGACTACTATGTTATTAAGAACATAGAACGTTATGGGAATGCACATTTCACAGTATTCAACCGCTGGGGAAATATTGTATACCAATCGGATAATTACAGGAACGATTGGAATGGCTGGTCAAATGTTTCGGGCGTTATTGGTAACAAACCGTTACCTGTTGGCACTTACTTTTATGTGTTGTCGTATGGTAAGGATCGAAGATTAACAGGGTTTATTTATTTGAAACGATAACGGGGGAGATATAGATATGAAAAACTTAAAATATATAATCAGCTTAGGATTTTGTTTATTGTTTGCCTCTGTTTGGGCACAGCAAGATCCATTGTACACACAGTATTTAAAAAACCCGATAACAATCAATCCGGCAATTACTGCATATATGAAAATCCCAAATATATCGTTAACCGCTCGCACACAGTGGTCAGGTATGGAAGGTGCACCTAATACAGCTGCATTCTCATACCAATCGCCATTAAGTGGTTACAATGTAGGCATAGGAGGCAATCTTATTCACGACCGTATTGGTCCGGTTATACAAACTGGAATATACTTGAATTATGCCTATCACCTGACATTGGATAATGAAAAAGAAAGAGAATTATCGATGGGACTTATGGGTGGCTTTAATTATTATTCGTTTGATTTATTGCCTTTAAGGATAAATGAAACTGATAATCTAATTAATCCGTCAGATGGAATTAACCGACGTTTCCTTCCTAACTTTGGAGTGGGTTTATTTTATCATTCTCCTCAGTTTTTCTTTGGGGCTTCAATACCCAAACTTTTGAGGAATAGTTTATCTGAGGGCGATAATAGTTTAACTGTTGAAGATAAAGAAGAGCGACACTTATTTGCCATGACCGGGGCAATAATTGATTTAAACAATGATTTTAAGTTCAGACCGTCAGCAATCGGACGTATGGTAAACGGTGCACCGGTTTCGGCTGATATTAATGCAACCCTGGTGTATAACGAAGAAATATGGATTGGCGCCCTGTATCGTATAGGAGTATCGTGGGGTGGCATGCTGGGGTGGCAATTAAACGACAGAACCTATTTGGCTTATAGTTACGATTTTAATCACCGATTATTGAGGGGTATGGGTTTCAATACGCACGAGATTATGATCTCCTTTAACTTGCAAGTTGAAACTCAAAGGGTAACCTCACCAAGATATTTCTAAAAATATAAAAACAAGACTTATTATGAAACTAAGCATCCTATTATCTATATTACTGATTTTTGCTATCTCGACAAGTCTGTTAGGGCAGAATGTGCCTTCAAATACTTTGTTTGATAATGCAGAAATAACAGTAAACAATACCACGATAAATACAAGGGCAAGCGATTTTGGATTAGCTTTTGTGAAAGATGAATTGTGGTTTTCGGCATACCAACAACGCGACATTCGTCGGGTTTTAGCCGGTAGGGGAGATAATTCTTTTTACAAGATTTTCAAAGTCCCGGTGGATGAAGAGGGTAATGTTTTGTCTAATGAGAAAGTGATGCTGACAGACTTTGGTACTCAGTTTCACGAAGGGCCTGTAGCTTATAACGAACAAACAGGCGAGCTTTTTTTCACATTAAGTAATGCCGTTGAAGTTGATATGGAAGTGGACGGTGTATTTGTGAAGCGGACTAGGATGAGATTGAGAATAGAAGTTGCCCGTATGGTTGATGAGGAGTGGATCGTCGATTCGGAAATGCCCTTCAACTACCCTACCTATTCTGTTGGTCACCCTTCATTATCTGCAACAGGCGATACCTTGTTTTTTACATCCGACATCCCAACCGATAACCGTGGAAGAACAGATATCTATATGTCGGTGCGCCAAAACGATGAGTGGAGCGCACCCATGAACCTGGGCGACAACATCAACACTGATGGATCTGAAATGTTCCCGTTTTTCCATCACAGTGGTGTGTTAGTTTTTGCATCGAATGGTATTGAAGGCGGCAAAGGCGGACTAGATTTATATTACAGCCAACTTACACCCAATGGTTTTACAAAGGCACAACCTATTGAGCAACTCAATACCGAATACGATGATTTTGGGTTGATAATACATAAAAATGGACGCATAGGGTACTTTGTTTCGAACCGTCCGGGGCAAGAAGGCGATGACGATATTTACATGATAGAAATTGATAAGAAACTTTTCAGCATAAATGGTACAATTGTAGATAATACCACAAACGAAACAATACCCGATGCTAACGTACAACTTTCCGATTGTGACGGGAATCAAATAGCAACTTTAAAATCAGACACCCAAGGACAGTTTGCTTTTAGCGGCATAGCTATTGGTTGCTATATGGTGAAAGGGGAAAAAATCGGGTACAACGAGCAAACAGTCCGTTTGGAAAATACGGGCACGGCAAATGTGAGATTAGCACCCAAAAAAGAACTCGATATTTTGGTCGTCGATAAGCTAACACGCAACCCTATACCTTCGGCATTGCTGAAAATTGATAATACAACTGGCATTAAACTCAAACCCGATGCCACATTTTACAGTCGTATTGACGAAAATCAAAATGCGGTGAACATTGAAGTAAGCGCTGATTCTTACCTGACCAAGAAATTGGTAGTGGAAACATCTCAGCCCGGTAAGATCCAACGAACTATCCTTTTGAGTGCCTTCGCAAAAGAGCTTGAAATAATAGTACTCGATTACGATACCCGTGTACCCATTGTCAATGCCAAAGTGGTTTTGGATAAACAGCAAGCTAAACCGTTAAACAGTTCAGGTATATTAGTGTCGGAGCTCGGTGAGAGGCAAAAATCGGTCAGCATAGAAGTTGGCGCCGACGGATATCTGAACCAAAGCTTGACCGTTCAAACCGATGGCAATGAAAAATTCAGCGAAACCGTTTTACTCATGAAACGTGAAATGGATCGTTCGTTCGTGCTCGAAAATATTTACTACGATGTAAATAAGTGGGATATTTTACCGGCGTCGGCCATAGAACTCGACAAACTAGTTGCTATACTGAAAGACAACCCCGACATTGTTGTTGAGCTGGGTTCACATACCGATAGTCGCGGCTCCGACGAATATAACCTGCAATTGAGTCAAAGGCGTTCCGAATCGGCAGTTGCTTATATAGTAAGCAAAGGAATCCCCCAGCAACAAATTGTAGCAAAAGGGTATGGCGAAACAAAATTGGTAAACCATTGTGTAAACGGGGTTTGGTGTTCCGATGACGACCACCGTAAAAACAGGAGAACGGAATTCAAAATAATTGGTTTGGACTAAATGGACATAGCATACGGCAATTATTGAACTTTATTTACAACAAACGAGGCTGCCTTTTCAGACAGCCTCGTTTCATTTTATTGGTATTTCTTATTTCTTACAATTTCGAATTGATGTATTCGGTCACGTTTTTTTCGATACGTGCGGCAACATCTTTAATGTCGGCTTTTATGAACTTATCTCCGGTTATGTTTTCGTAAAGTTCAATGTAGCGTTCGCTTACGCTGTTCACAAAGTCGTCGTTCATTTCGGGTATTGCTTGCCCGTCTTTACCCTGAAAACCGTTTTCAATTAACCACTGGCGCACAAACTCCTTCGAAAGTTGTTTTTGCCCTTCGCCTTTTGCTTGGCGATCTTCGTAACCTTCGGCATAGAAGTAGCGCGACGAGTCGGGCGTATGGATCTCGTCGATTAGGTATATTTGGCCATCTTTTTTACCAAATTCATATTTGGTATCGACCAAAATAAGGCCTTTTTCGGCAGCTATTTCGGTACCACGCTGGAAAAGTTCAGTGGTGTATTTTTCGAGCAGCTCGTAATCATCTTTCGAAACCAGACCTTGTGCCAGAATTTCTTCTTTTGAAATATCCTCATCGTGGCCTACATCGGCTTTGGTTGTTGGTGTGATGAGCGGTTGTGGGAATTTTTGGTTTTCAATCATCCCATCGGGCATGGTATTCCCGCAAAGGGTACGTTTGCCGGCTTTGTACTCGCGCCATGCATGGCCTGTAAGGTAGCCGCGGATTACCATTTCAACCTTGAAGGTTTCGCATTTGTGCCCCACGGTAACCATGGGGTCGGGAGTAGCAATTTTCCAATTGGGAACAATGTCGCTGGTTGCATCAAGAAACTTGGCTGCAATTTGGTTCAATACCTGCCCTTTGTAGGGTATCCCCTTTGGCAAAACCACGTCGAAGGCCGAAATGCGATCCGATACTATCATCACAAGGTATTCGTTGTTGATGTCGTACACCTCGCGTACTTTACCGTGGTAAACACTCTTTTGTCCGGGGAAATTGTAGTCTGTTTTTACAATCGCGTTACTCATATTATTTTTATTTAGGAATTTCTCAAAAATTCGATATCCGATTTATATGTATTCTCTTTCAAATATTTAATCCATGTAGATAGGATAGTTAATTCTTCAATGTTTTTTTTGCTTAATTCAGTAAACAGGGATAATAAACGCCTGTCTTTTTTACTGGTACTAATTTTAGTTATTTGTTTAAATTCTTCCAATTTTGGGGTCAGCCCGAGATTCAAAAAATTGATGTTGGCTTCTTTTGCAACATTCATTATAAAAACTTCAATTGCAGGAGCAATCTGAATTATATAATGATGCTTAGATTTATGTTTATGCAAGCTTAGGTGGTTCTTTTTTGATATTTCTTCAAATTCATCCAGATATCTAATTTGCCTTTTATCCTTGTCGATTATCCCAACTGCAAAACTGTTATTGAACTTCTGTTGCATGCACCCGCTTACTTTGTTACAGCCCATTTGATGGTTGTACCCATTTTTGTTTAATGGGGGCACCAGTGCTTCAATTAAAGCGGTATCAGTATAGCATTCGGGTATTATGCAATAATCAACACTCATTTTAAGAAAGTTTCATAGTTGGTAAACAAGTCAATACCATACTTCTGAATATCAACCATGTCGTCGTACGATAAGTGGTTGATTACTGTTTCCCCATTTTTAAAATCGACCATGAAAATTGCTAAATCTTCAATCGCGTTGTCTAAAAAAAAGTTCAATATGTACGGGCTGTGTGTCGATAAAATAAACTGATTTGATATTGAGTCGACAATTTCATTGGTAATATGAACAATGTAAGGGGGAAAAGCATGTGCTTCAGGTTCTTCAAAAACCAAAGTAGAGTTGACATTTGAAGCAATAGCTGTTTTATAGAAAATTACACGCTGAAGTGTGTCGGCTATTGAAGAAAACGGGATTAGAAAAACTTCTTTAGTGTTGGAATCCCTCATGATTTTCATTTCTTCACTTGCTTTATCAAAAACTAATTTTAAACCATATTCTGAAAATAAATCATAAATTTCATTTTTCAATTTAAGCTTATTCTCTATTGTTGACATTAAATTGTCACCAAATGGAGGTAATAAAAAAGGCAGTTTGATTTTCTTTGAAGATTTATGTTCCTTGAATAAATAATACTTTATTTGGTTTGTATTCACATCATTACCAGTTAGGTCAACCTTTAAATCATTATTTATTGTTATTGAAGTATCCGAATTTTTTAATGAGAGCTTTATTTCTAATTCCGATTGTTCATAATTATCAAAGAGCTTATTTTTTGTATTAGCAACAATTTCACCTACAGATGATTTGATAATTATATCCTTTTCAATATTTCCATTGAAAAACAATTCATTAAGTGAATTTGCCCTTATGAATGATGATAAGTTTCTTTTAGAGCTTGCTTGTAATTTTAGAAAAGGGAGGCTGAAAAGCCCGAAGGCTTCAAGTATATTTGATTTGCCAACATTTGGTTTGCCAACAAACAGGTTGATGCGCTTGAGCCCATCGATTTTTAAATCGTTTATTGATTTAAAGTTCTTTATCTGTATGTTTTTGATAAAATGTTCCATATTGCAAATATACTCAACTTTTACCATTTCCTTTTTTATCCTTTCGCTCCTTTTCGCGTTTGGCACTGTCGCGGTCGTAGGCCTCAACTATCTGCTTCACAAGCCTGTGTCGTACAATATCGTTTTGGTTTAGTTCAACAATTGCTATGTCGTCAATGTTCCGCAATATGCGCATGGCCTGTACCAAACCCGAGTCGGTACGGCGCGGCAGGTCAATTTGGGTCATGTCACCGGTCACGATTATTTTTGTGTTAATTCCCATGCGGGTAAGGAACATTTTGAGCTGGTTCACGGTGGTGTTCTGGGCTTCGTCTAAAATTACGTATGCATTGCTCAGCGTGCGGCCGCGCATGAAAGCCAGGGGTGCAATTTCGATTACTTTATCTTTGATGAAATCTTCGAGTTTGCGTTGAGGTATCATGTCGCCCAGCGCATCATAAAGAGGTTGCAGGTAGGGGTCGATTTTTTCTTTGAGGTCGCCGGGTAGGAAACCAAGCCTTTCGCCGGCCTCAACCGCGGGGCGGCTCAGTATTATTTTTCGTATTTCTTTGTTTTTTAATGCCCTCACAGCCATAGCAATAGCAGTGTAAGTTTTGCCAGTACCGGCAGGGCCTATGGCAAAAATAAGGTCTTTTTCTTCGCAGGCTTCCACCAGTTTTTGCTGGTTGGGGGTGCGTGCCTTAATGGGTTTTCCGTTGTTTCCGAAAACCAAAACATCTTTGTTGGCGGAAAGTTCCTCCCCATCGACCAGGTCATTCATGATAAGCCCTATGGTCTCGTTGCTAAGACGATGAAATTCGTGGTACTGGTCGAGCAGCGCGTTAAGTTTTGCCTCAAAACGCATGGTTTCTAACTCTTCGCCCATCGCTTTGATTATGTGACCGCGAGCCACGATCTTCAACTTTGGGAAAAACGAACGTATTTTATCGAGCTTACTGTTGTTTGCCCCGTAAAACTCAATGGGATCAACCCCTTCGAGATGAAATGATTTTTCGAACATTAACCGGTTTTAATTTTTTTATACTTCAAAAATACAGACTTTTAGTCACTTTGATTAAAAGTAAGCAAAAAAACCGGTTACTGAGATTGATATTTTAACTATTACATAAATGAAAGCTTATCAACATAAATTTAATGCCCTCTATTTAAAGCGAACCCAGTCAATTTCGAATTGTTTGTTGCATGTAGAAACTACAAATAGATTGTGAGTCCCTTCCGGATACTCATTGAGTGGATTCTCATGTATTTCCCATTCGTTACTTGAGTTGGAATGAACAGATGCAAGGATTTCTCCTTCGGGTGAATTGAGCCTTATTTCGAAACTTGCTTCAGCATTGCCTTTAAGTTTTGTTTCAAGCATTTCAAGGTTTGGGTTACTAAAATCAACCTGATTATAACTTAACCATGCTCCGGATTGTTCAAAGGCAACTTTCCATCCTCGATGCGTGTCGAGGCTATCGACAAAATCCACAGAAATTCCGGATTCGGAAATTGCGGTGTAGCGGTCAATCTGCACTTTATTTTCTGCATTTGAAATGCCAACCCCTCTCCATGTTGGAAATACTTCCTGAATGGTTCCATCGGGGTTAAAAAACAGGCTGTCGGCTTTTATTGAACGGTTTTTGTCGAAATGTGGCGAAAGGTCGTTATGGTGATAAAACAACAGCCACTGATTATTGTATTCAATAATAGAATGGTGGTTTGTCCAGCAGGCATTTGGCGATTCTTTCATGATTACCCCACGGTATTCGAAAGGCCCCATTGGGTTATCGCCAGTTGCATAAACCAGTCGTTCGGTTGTTTCGGGTACATAGGGATAGGTGAAATAGTAAATACCGTTGCGTTCAAACATGTATGCACCTTCTTTAAATTCTTTTTGAAGGTGTACTACTTTTTCAGGTTCGGTAGCCAGTTCAAGCATGTTTTCTTTTAGTTTTGCCATGTACAGGAATTCACCTGCACCCCAGTACAGATAAGCCTGCCCGTCGCTATCGATGAAAGGATTTGGATCAATCCCATATACCCCTTCAATGGGCTTTGATTCCGGCGAAAATGGGCCCGTTGGCGAGTCGGATACAGCAACACCAATGCGATTCCGCCTGCGTGGTTCATGATTCCGTTCAATGGAAGGAAAATAAAAGTAATATTTGCCGTTTCGCTCAATACAATCGGGAGCCCACATGCTATATGTAGTTGAATCGACCCAATCAACATCGTATTGTGAAAGGATCATTCCGTGATCGATCCATTCGGTAAGGTTCTCCGAAGAATAAACATGGTAATCTTCCATGCAAAACCAGTCTTCCCGCAAGCCTTTACCCTCAGGGGCTACAATATCGTGCGATGGATAAACATAAACCCTGCCGTTAAAAACACGGGCCGAAGGATCGGCTGTAAACTGATCCATAATCAGCGGATTTTGACCGGATATAAAAACGGATATCAGCATGAGAGGGACTATGCATAGAATATTTTTCATCTTACTTTTTTTAGTTTGGAATAAATATGGCAAATTTCATGGAATGAAACGGGTAATTTTTTAGCAATAAGAGCGTAAAATTCATTTCTATGGATATAAATGTTTCAAATAATAAGGGGATTTCAAAATACAGTTGTCATTCTAAATGTACAAAACCAAACTTCGTAATTATGAATATTACAACTTTCGCAAGTATTTTATTGCTGATGAGTGTTACTGCATGTAATACATCCGCAAATGCTGATGAGAAAGACTCCACAGGTATTATGTGGGTCGACTTGTTTAATGAAAACATTGAGCATGTTGAAAGCGCATA
>SKHV01000049.1 GCA_007116765.1 Prolixibacteraceae bacterium
ATTAAATACTTCACTTAAGACAACACTTTTTAACTCACTGAGATTTGAGTTTGCATTCAACCTAATGACTGTCACACCATTTTCAATTAATCTTTTCTCAAACATAACAGCAATATCGTTTGTTCGATCTACATTATTAAAAAACCAATCAACACCATTCCTTTCAAGGACACTCTTGAAATCAGCACCATCTCGCTCTATACGTCTTTTTAGTAATTGATCTTTACTGATGTCAAGGATAAAAACCACATCTGGATAGGGCACCGATTTAATGTAAACGTCTAAAAAAATTGAACCAAAATCACAAAACGTCAACCCGCGATGGATGAATGACTCATCAATTATTACAGGCCTAATGTTACTATTTTTTGTAGTTAAAAAATGGGCCAATGCAGTATCTCTTAGCCAATCTAGTTTTTTTGAAAATTCAATCCAATCAGAATTACTAAGATCGTATGATGATAAATACAGATTAAAAACATCCCTATATTTTTTTCGAATTCTTTTAAATCTTCTCCTTTCAGTGTAACACGTTTTTTAAATAATTTTTTAATTAAACTATAGTCATAAACTGCAGGTCTACCATCAAGAAACTTACCTGACTTTAATAACTCTTTTATTAGGGTCGACTTGCCCGCTCCACTCATGCCAATGATTTCTATATGCACAGTAATCTCTCTATATTCAAGGCGGATGCGAGATTACGCCAAGCTGGCTCACAGGCCCGACTCACAAACGGTGATGGGGCAGCTGAAGGCTTGGTTCGATGACTACAATTCCTTCCACCCGCACAACGCCTGCCTTGGGCTATTTGCCACCGCAGCTGTTACGGGAAAGAAGATCGGCAAATTAAAACTGCCGGTGGTACTGAAATACGGGGTCAAGACCAAACCCCTAACAGCCGGATTCTCTGATTCATCCCTGTCCACCTTGTGGGAGGAGGTCATCGTGAGTGAATGTTACGCTATCAACTGTCCTAAAAACTGGGTCCATACCAAGTAGCGACTTAATAAACACCTAAGCTCCACCTGCTGAACAGGATCCTATTATATGTATTATTTTTCTATCCGTAAATAAATTCAGTAAAGGCATGTGGGCGTCAAGGATCACAGTTAAAACACTATTTAAAAAAAATAGTTTTATAAGGTTCATTTTGCAAAAATGAATTATGCATAAAATAAAGGCAATAAGTTACACTTAACAATAACGTTGGTATTTTTAAATGCTTCGGCATTGAATGGACCACGAAAGGTAACAATATGGCCAGAGTAAGTAAGGAAAAAGCTTCGGTCGAACGGTGTGCAAAAGTAGATACGGAAAATAATAGCGTGTAAAGTATTACCCCATAAGAAAACACTGTCAAACTAGCATCTGTGAAAGGATTCCTTTTCAATTGATCTTTTAAAAAAATAAAAATTCCCAATATAATTGTAAATCTCAAAATATTACCCATACCAAATGGATTGACTATGCTAATTTCATGTTGTCTCGTATAATAACCCAAAACCTTACTTGTCAAAGGTGAAGAGAATGGCTCGAGCAAGCTTACCGCAAAGGAAGCAAGCCCTCCAGTCTGCGTTAATACCAACGATAGAACCAAACCACCAATTATAATACTCTGCTTATATCTACTATTATGGATAGCATATAATGGCAGGGCAAGAATCGCGAATACCTGGACACCTGCTGCCAATAATATAGTTAAATAAAATTTCACAGGCTTCTGTCTGTAAATAAATACAATTGAAAGCAGAATAAAAGCTGCAGCTAGCCCATTTCTCATTTGACCAAGATCTTTGGTCCAAAAAAATGAGATGTAAATGAGTAAAGAGAGTAGAAAAAGTTGGGAATATTTTTTGAATATATAAAATTTTATGGTCACACTTAAAGCAGCAATAAAAAAAACAAAGAATTCAAAATTAAGCCCAATAGATTTAAATATAGAAGTTACTAATGCATATATAAACTCATTACCTGTTGTTCCTCCATACGCATTGAAGAATGGAAAAGAAAAATCAGTAAAGTTTGTTCTTGCGTATATTTCTTGATAACCAAAGTAGTCTATGGAGTCGTAACGAAAACCGGTTAAAATAATGAAAAACATTGCCCATAAGGCAGTAGTCCCTCTAAATATGTGATCAAATTTTCGATCAAAACATATGAAGGATGTCAATACGAATGGGAAAACTATTAAATAATAGGCAATCATTTTTTACATCACTATATAAATTGTATATGGTATCTTCGGAATATTGAGCAATCTATGTATTTTTTATGGCCAGTAGATCCGTAAAATTACGCATTATGTATACAAAGCCAAACTGGTGATTCTGCTAGTTTCATTTGACTAATAGACACGTTTTGAAATACAAAGATCATCCCAAATTGCCACTACATTATCCAGAATAAAAGGCTGCATACGCTGCCTTCCGGCCGGAACGTGTCAACCTCAAATGGACAGTTTGTTTCAAGTTAATAGTCAATTTCCTCGAGCTGCCTGAAGCGTTGGGAAGTTGACGCGGTCTTCTTCTGTACCCTTGAGTTCCGGTGGAAC
>SKHV01000023.1 GCA_007116765.1 Prolixibacteraceae bacterium
AACGATTCAAATAGTGATTGCCGAAAACCAACGCCAAATCGCTAAAGCTTTAGCGAAAGACAATATTGTTGTTCTTATGGATAATATTCAACAACTACCAGGCCTGGTGATTGAGGCAAAACAAAAAATAACGTCTTTGGTGAACCATACTTCTAGGTTGGTGGATGGTCAGGGCGTTGCACGGGTTATTGATAAAATGCAGGAAGTCGTCTAATGCATATTCAGACACCCAACTTTGGTGAAGTGACGTTATTAAGCTTTACTGATGCCTCGAAAGAGGAGTTACTTTGTGTGCTCAAAATGCGTAATCACACCGAAATAAAAAAGTGGATGTATAACCAAGAGAATATTAGCGAGCACCAACACTTTAATTTTGTCGAAAAACTTAAATCCGATGAAAACAAAAAATACTTTATTGTTCAACAGAATGAAAACACGGTTGGTTCTGTCAACTTTACAAATATTGATTCGGCTGAAAGTGCGGCTGATTTTGGATTGTATGCAAATCCTTTTGCCTCAATTTCTGGTGCAGGCCGAATACTTGAAGAAGTCGCCATACAATATGCGCAAGACGTATTGAAAATAAAGTATTTAAATCTTGAAGTTTTTGAACAAAATACACGAGCAATCAACTTTTATGAAAAAAATGGCTTTATTAGAACGGCAGAAAAACAAATAAACGGTCAGCGTGTGATAAGTATGCACAAGCGAATTCAAGGAAGTGAAGAATAGAATGTTACATTTTAAGATTAACAATCGTTTGATTGGCTCGGACTGCCTACCTTATGTGATAGCAGAAATGTCGGCTAACCATAATGGCAAGATTGAAAATGCCTATAAAATTATTGAGATGGCAAAACGTGCAGGTGCCGATGCGGTCAAGCTGCAGACTTATCGTCCTGACACGATTACCATGGATATGCGCACCCCGGAATTTATGATTGAAGGTGGGTTGTGGGGTGGTCAAAGCCTCTATGATCTTTATGACAGTGCCTACATGCCATGGGATTGGCATAAACCGTTATTCGATTACGCTGGAAAGCTCGGTATAACCATTTTTAGTTCGCCATTTGATAATACAGCCGTCGATTTACTCGAAGACTTAAATGCGCCGGCCTATAAAATTGCCAGTTTTGAAGCGGTGGATTTACCCTTAATCAAATATGTCGCGCAAACCGGCAAGCCGATGATTATCTCCACCGGCATGGCTGATGCCGAAGAAATTCAAGAAGCGATTGATGCGGCGAAAGAGGGCGGCTGTAAAGAACTGGCTATCCTGCATTGTGTCAGTGGTTATCCCACGCCTGCAGAAGACTACAACCTGCTTACGATTCCAGACATGCAGCAACGTTTCGGTGTTCCGGTCGGGCTTTCGGATCATACGCTAGATAATACAACCGCGATAACCAGCGTGGCATTAGGTGCGTGCATTATCGAAAAGCACGTGACGCTAGATCGAAATGGTGGCGGGCCGGATGATAGCTTTTCACTCGAAGAGCCAGAATTAAAAGCGCTATGCGATAACGCAAAAACGGCATGGCAAGCGCTCGGAAAAGTCGATTACGGCCGTAAATCGAGCGAACAAGGTAATGTCAAATTCAGACGTTCGCTGTACTTTGTAAAAGATATCAAAGCAGGTGAAACCATTACGGCTGACCATGTAAAAAGTATTCGCCCCGGTTATGGTTTAGCGCCCAAGTATTTAGAGCGCGTTGTTGGCAATGTGGTGAAAGAAGATGTTT
Organism: Prolixibacteraceae bacterium; assembly: GCA_007116765.1. Taxonomy (GTDB): domain Bacteria; phylum Bacteroidota; class Bacteroidia; order Bacteroidales; family Prolixibacteraceae; genus Roseimarinus. Next base: position 1,743 of record SKHV01000023.1, read on the forward strand.
CAAAAGGTGAACCTGTGGCATTTGAGGTTTTGAGTTGAATCGTTTGTTTATGACCGATGGTGTAGGTTCTCGCTTAGTCAATTCTAATGAAGCAGACGAGCGTTTAACAGCAGCTCATAAAGCGGCTGAAATTTTAGGCGTGAAATCATTTTCTAACCTAAACTTTCCAGACAACCGCATGGACTCAGTACCTTTGCTTCATGTGGTGAAAGAGGTGGAAGCAAAGATTAATGAGGTTCAGCCACAGGTTGTTTATACTCATCATATTGGTGATTTAAATGTCGATCACCAAGTTACTCATAAGGCTGTGATGACGGCTTGTCGCCCTCAGCCTGGTTTTTGTGTAAAAGAAATTTATGCGTTTGAAGTGCTTTCCAGCACAGAATGGCAACCACCAGGCCTGCTGCCTTTTGCTCCGAATGTATTTGTCGATATTACCGACTTTATCGAGGTTAAAAAACAAGTGCTCGAAGCCTACAGCGAAGAAATGCGCCAACCACCGCACTCACGAAGCATTGAAAACGCAATACGTTTAAATGCCTTGCGCGGAAATGCTGTAGGTGTAGCCTTTTCAGAGGGGTTTCAGGTGATTAGGTTTGTGCGCTAATTATGGTTTGTGTTTTGCATGAATGTTTTGTCATAAACAACTAGAGTGGAATATGAGTTTAACAAGTCTGCAGATTAAAAATTTTAAGAGTATTGTGGATGTGTCTTTTGATCTCGAGTCGCCATTTGCGGTGTTTGCGGGTGCGAATGGTAGCGGTAAAAGCAATCTGTTTGAGGCGCTGGAGTTTGTAAGG
>SKHV01000306.1 GCA_007116765.1 Prolixibacteraceae bacterium
ATGCGTTTCGAGCGTGGTTTCGCCCATGCAGGCAAGCCCAATTATTGTGAGCAGCAAAAGCACAATAATGTTCCGGTGCTGTTTTTTTCGTATGATTGAATATCCGATTAAAAACATTATCAATAGAAATCCAGGCACACCAAACTTCACCATATAACTAAGGTACTGGTTGTGTACATGAAAGCTTAGGTGTTCTGAAAGCTTGGTGTCAATTTCACTATATGCTTGCTCGTAGGCTATTTTGTAATTTCCGGTGCCTATTCCAAAATAATTATTGTTTATTATGTGGAATGCAGCTTTCATAAACTCAATTCGCTGCGACAAGGACTGGTTGTTAGGATTCCCGGTTCGGTAATATTCATCGAGCTCCCAAATTGTTTGATACACCCTTGGATAAATTGAATATTTACGTGTAACGAATATGTGATTCGAAATTCCATTCCGGATGTTTTGTATGTCACTTTCAGTCAGTGCTGCCACTCCGGCCGAATCCTTTTTCAGACCCTTGCTGGTCATGTATCGTATTAAAGTATAGTAAACCACATAACCATTGGCATCGGGTTCATATATTTTCAATTCACTTACTGTATTCCACTCCTTCTCCAATTCTTCTTTGTTGATGTACCAGTGCACATAGTTTGAATTTTCTTTCAGTTTATTATCAAAATTGAATGTATAAGGATTGCCTGACTGCGTTAGAGCATTGGTTTGTGGCTGTGTTTCAGGCACATTATAAAACTTCAATACTGCAAAACCAACATACAGCAACGGAATAATCAAAAAAACAAACATGGCAATAACCGCATAGCGCTTGTAAGCTGTTCTTTTCATTCGTTTAATTAGCCAAAAAATAAAAACCACACCGCTGCCATAAAGCGAAATAACCCCTATCAGCGATTTCTGAAATCCAATGAACAGCATAAGCCATAAACACCATACAAATATGATATACCGGTTTATTCGGCCTAAAAACGGAGGTTTTTTCACCAAAGAATAAAGCAACAAAACTATTGAAAAAGCTATTTGCAATGCAAACGACACGTGTGAAACAAATGAAGCATCACGAAGGTCGCTGATTTCAAAATGACCATCGAAAATAATTTTTACAGAAGTAAAAAGTGAAGCTAGAGTAACCGCAACAATAAATACTGAAATGATAAACCATAGTTGCTTTTCGGAAAGTTTTTTTGACAAAGCCACACCAAAGGGAATCAATAGCCAGAATATATTTTTTTGTAATTCATACAAACCGGTTTTTAGATCCTTACAAAAAATACAACCAACCAAATAAATAAAAAAAACTCCGGCAAGAGCCCAAAGTGCCTTGTCGGTTTTAATAATTTTGATTTTATTTCTGAACTCACCTGTAAACAGCAATTGCAAGCAAACTAAACCTGCCGAAATACTTAATAGCGATTCGGTAAAAGGAAAACTAATTACCAATAACAAAACTGAAAAGATGAAAAAATAATTTTTCATCATATATTGAAAACGCCTTATATTCTCCATTCATTTCAATGTTTATGCTATGCCCTTAATGTAAAATTAACGAATATTAGCAACATAAAACCATGATTAATATTAAAATATCCAATTATAGTCAAATTTTACAGCTTTATTCCCGAAGCAAACAGAGCAAATCTTGCAATGATTTATCGGTGCTAAACTTCTGTTTTATATGCTGCAAACCTTCGTTGCCCATATTGGCTCTCAATAGTGACGATTGAATCAGCCTAAAGGTTGCTTCTTCAAATTGCTGTATGTTTTCAGAACTTACCAAAAAACCTGTTTTTTCGTGTTCTATTAGTTCAGGGTTACTACTTACATTAAAAGCTACAACAGGCTTCTGCATGGCCATAGCTTCAGCAATGGCAAAGCCAAAGCCCTCCCATAGCGAAGGAAATAAGAAAATATCGATTTTTTGCAAAAATGCTTTCATATCGTGCACAAAACCTAAAAGCTCTACATGTTGTTGCAACTCGTTTTCGAAAATGCTTTTATTCAGCTCGTCTCGTAACTCTCCCTCGCCTGCTATTAACAGCTTAAACCGAATATTTTTATTCTTGAGAGCCGTGGCCAGTTCAATCAAATATTTTTGTCCTTTTTGCTTGCACAAACGTCCTGCATTACCCAATACAATCATTTCCGCTTGCTTGACGTTTTTGTCTTCGACTTTATCCGCATGATAATCAGTCCAATTGAAGCTATTGTAAATCACTTTTACTTTCTCGGGAGGAATAGTGGCATTCAGGTTTTGAAGTACCCTGCGTTTTGTTTCTTCCGAGTTTGCAATAATTCTAGTGCAAATTTTACCGTAAAGAATTCGGTTTAGAAAACTATTTTTTATGGGTACCGCAATACCCCGCCTGTAAATAATTTTCGGTACACGTGCAACTTTTGCCGCAAAACCAAAAAGTTTCACATCGTTGGGACCGTTCATTATTACTGCTTCAATTTTTTGTTTTTTGAAGTATGTGGCCAGCTTAAGTATTTTGAAAACATTCAGAAACGAAAGTCGGCCGGTTTTCACGGCTCTAA
>SKHV01000009.1 GCA_007116765.1 Prolixibacteraceae bacterium
AATACTTGGCAAACATAATAGCGAATGAAGATTTGCCGTGTTTGGGCAAACCATACACCAACATTTTGAAGTTTGGCGAAGGATTGCCGATTAAGCTGAAATACGGCTCGTGAAACTGGATGTTATCGAAGTTCATTCTGGTAATTTCCTGAGAAGATATTACCTGCGCATCAGCATCAGCGTCTGCATACTGCCTTTGCTCTTCAATTTTTTGTTTTTCAGCCTCTTTCCACTTGCGCTCTGCATCTAATATTTTATTTGCGCTGTATATGGCTGCCGTGCTTGCTGCCATTGTAGCTATCGGAAATGCGCCCAATCCTGCTCCGCTTTCGGCTGTTTTGCTTACTTCGTTGGCAATAGCTAAAATACTTACATTGTTTAGTGCGCACCAATGCTTTGCATTTTGGCTTATAGCATTTAGCTGCTGATAATCGGAAGGGGACAGACGTATGTTTCCTTGCGCATCAATGGTATGGTCTGAAAAATCAATATTTGGATGATAGGCTATGTTGTGGAGGCTACGCACTTGCAAGATAAACAAATACACATCGTACACCGAAGAAAACTCGGTAAACCGTTCGCTGTTTATTGCCTTTGGGTGTTTTAAAGCCCACTGTATGCACATTTTAAGCGCATCGGCTTCGTTGTCGGCTTCATCAAGACATTCATCTTCGTAATATTCATCGCCGTTGGTTTCTACGATAAATTGACGGTCTATGATTTCTATTTTGTCATCATCATCATCGCTGGCAATAACGGCAAAAATACCGGTATAACCGCCATCGTCAGATTTTAATGTCCACACATCGGCATTATCCCAATCTGCACTATTGCAGCGCAAATTGGGAGTGCCAAAAAGTGTTTCAGGTATTACCGACAATTCGGTGTAATCGTTGTTGTAGTTGCTCATTCCTGAAAGTCCGTTAGGTTGGTTTATCTTTTTTTTTTACCGTTTAAAAAACCGTTCAAACCTTTCAGGCTTTCAGCAGGCATACGCATTTCGCCTGTGCCGTTTATGTAGCGTGTAATTTGGCCTTTGGCTTTTTGCAAATCGGAGTAAAAAATATCTTCTTTGCGTACCTTGTGGTTTTTAAACGAATTTTCGATAGCTGTGCGCAACCTACGTGCTTTAGTCCTGTCCGGAGCCTTCACTAAATTATTGTAGCGTACCATAAGTTTTACAGATGGGTCTTCGTGGTTTTGTTCTACAGCTACAATAAATTTGTTGAGCATTTTGCGGTCGTTCTCATCCAGATGGAAAGTAATTGTAGTGTTAGGCTTATGCTTCTGCTTTATGGCATGAAGCTGGTCAACAATGTAGTTTACTTCCTTTCCGTATTTACCGGTAACTACGCTGTACAATCCTTTGGCGTTGTCGTTTACGATTTTCGTAAGGAAAGTGTTAAGGGTCGACACCTTCACCTTTTTTTTATCATAGCCCAAATACCTTTTGAAATAGGTAAGCTCTATGGGCAGCGACTGGTGGAATGTTCCATATCTTTTTTTAACCGGAGGAATAGTTTGCCTTGCACCTGGAGTTTTCTTTGTGGTGGTTTTTTTGGTTTTAGTGGTTTTAGGCTTAGTTTCGGTTTTGGTTTCCGTTTCTTCTTTTGGTTTGTCGGCAGGTTTTTTTAGTTTGCTTGCGGCTTCGTTGAGCTTTGAAAAATAAAGGTCGAGTGTGCTTTTTATTTTAGCCGAACGCCCGTACAAGTGCCCATATTTATCAAGAAATTCTTTACCGCTTTGCAGTTCAGGGTTAGCTTTAACTACATTATAAATATCGCTCTGATACTGATCGTAGTTTGTAGGTGTGAAAGTTGTCATAGTTTTACAAAATTTAATGTTAGTGATGGTTTTATTAGTGGGGTTTATAAATTAATAAGTTCTAATTCGAGTAACAGTGCTTCGGCTTCGGCTTCGGCAATTAGGATAGCTTCTTGGTCTGCGTTGCTATCTGTGTTATTTTCTTCTATAATATCGGCAATTTTATCTCTTACATGGATTGCCCATTTGTATTGTCCATAATTTCCTTCCCAATCGTAAAGTAAATGCAAGCCTTCATTGGTTACTTGGAAAAACCGAACGAGAATGTATGTGTGTTTCCGAGAGCCTTTTTCATCGTAAGCCAAAATATAATCGCCAACATTTAATTCGTATGATTCATCGGCTGTTAGCCAATCGCCAACAAAAGCATATCCGTTGCTTATTTCTCTGTTTACCTGCGTAATTGTTTTGCGCCATGCTTTTTTGCGGGCATCTTCTTTTTCGGGTATTTCAACTATTTTTTTCATTATTGTTTGCTTTACATTTCAAGTAATTCTAATTCGAGTAACAGTGCTTCGGCTTCGGCTTCGGCAATTAGGAGTTCATCGTCATCATCATAATCGCTTGGTTTGCTTGTAACCATTTTTTCAAATTCTTTAACTACCCACTGTAAGGTATCAAATTCGCTTCTGCGAAAATTTCCTTTTTCACGAATCCACAAATCGGGTTCCAGCCCTTGCTCTGCTAATTCTTGGCTAACATCTACTATTTC
>SKHV01000257.1 GCA_007116765.1 Prolixibacteraceae bacterium
AGAGCACTGCCTGTTGGGGTTTTGTGTAGAATGTACCTATCGCTTGAGAATACTGAATTTACGTAGGTAGCCGATAAATTAAAGCTGTTGTCCCATTTGCTCGAGTATCTTGTATTCAGAGGCATATAGAGAGACATCTCGGCACCGGAGTGCGTTGTTTCCCCTCCGTTGATTAATCCGGCTCCGTGCCCGCCCGACGATTCGGAAACGGGTATTACCTGGTTTTCGAAATTCATGTAAAATGCGCTCACTTCAACATGGGCCCTGCCAATGTCCGACCTTATGCCCAGTTCGTAATTCCAGCTTTTTTCGGCCTCAAGCTCCAGATCGGCACCACTGTTCGATATGGCATCTTTAGTTCGTGGAGGGGCATAACCCCTGTGGATTCCGGTAAACAAGCCCATGTTTTCGTTTAGGTTGTAGTTCAGCCCGGCTCCCGGTATTATGGCAAAATCGTTTGTATTGTTTCCAATCAGGGTGTCTTTGCCGCTTGTGCGGAATATTTCCCTTTCATACCGGATACTTTCGGTACGTAAACCTACAGTTGCTGTTAATGCTTGTGTAAGCAAAGTTTTATTTTGGATGAAGGTGCTGAACGTATGGCCTGTACGTATCTCATCGGTATGTAAATTGCCCGATACCGCATTGGCTTTGGTGCCGTTTACCCTTTGTTCATAGGCTTTCTCGAACAAGAACCTTGTCCCGGCATCAATTTTTGAATTCATGCCCAATAGATAATAGTTATAGCTCAAGCGGGGTTCGATTCCGGCAACCTCAAACTGCCTGTTTCTTTGCCCAGTGCTGTTTCGCATGTATATAGCCCCATCGGGTAGGTTTTCATTGCCGTGCACAATGCCTGTAAGCCCCGATGCATTTGGATTGTATGTGAAATCTTGTCTCTTCCAGTTGCGTGTAGTTGTGTATCCAAACATGCTGGTGCGCAGGCTTAATTTGCTGTTGAATTCATAGCGGTGCAAAGCGCTTAATGCATAACGCCTTATGTGGAGGTTGTCGTCGGGAGCAATTTGCAAATAGTCGTTGCCACCTTCATTGTAAATAGCCTGTGTTAAGCCAAGGTAAGTCGAATTCGAGTTTTCATCGTAAATGCTCATTTTTAGGTTCAGCCTCGATTTTGGCGAAAAATTGAGCAGCAGCTTTGAGTTGATATCGTGCAGCAGGAATTTTGTAGGTCCAAAGTTTTCGGCCTGCTTTCGGTTGTAGTTTACATCGAAGCCAATGTTGTTCACGGTATTGCTGAACCTCGCGTAGGCATTGTTATATCCCATAGTACCGGTTTTGAATGAAATAAAACCCGATGGGTCGGCCGAAGGGTCGGCTGTGATATAGTTTACAACGCCGCCAATGGTTTGCGGCCCGAAGAGAATTGAGCCATTTCCTTTTAATATTTCAATGCCGTTCATTCGTTCAATATTGGGGCTGTAGTACATTTCGGGTTCACCGTATGGGGCAAGTGCAACGGGCATCCCGTCTTCAAGCACCAATACGCTTCGGCTTTTGTCGGGGTCTAAACCGCGTATGCCAATATTGATACGTAATCCGGCACCTTCTTCGTCCAGAATATGTACGCCGGGTACTGCCCGTAATACTTCGTTGGCACTTACCGGCGATGAAGCTTTTATTTCTTTGGGTTGGATAAAACTGACCGAACCGGGCAAATAGCGCAGTGCTCCAACCTGACTGCCCGTTACGAGTACTTCGTCAATATAAAATTCGTCTTTGTCGAGCTTCAATAATATTGCTCCATTTTTCCCGGGATTGTTTATTTGGTATTCGCCGGTTTTATAACCCATGCCGTTTACCAGTAATGCGATTTCTCCGGCAGGAGGGTTTTCTATGCTGAATTCACCTTCGAAATTTGTCACGCAGCCAATTGTTGTGCCTTTTACCTGAACGCTTACGTAGGGTACACCGGTTTCGTTGTGAATTACCTTGCCTTTTAGTTCGGTTGTGAATGAAGTTGCAAATGTATTGTTGAGGAATAGAGTTAGTATTGCTATAATTATTGCTTTTTGCATTTGTTTTTATTTAGATTAATTACAAATGCAAAAGAAGCTTAAGCAATGCTTTGGTGCAATACCAATATGTTATGATTTTTTCACACCGGTTTTGAAAAATTCTTTCCCTTGGTGCCAATAAGCGGGTCAAAAGCTGACGCTACGTTCCTTACAAAAAGGCTACCTTGGTCGGTGACCTGTAACAAGTTGTCATTTGTTGTTATGATGCCATCCCTCTCCAGTTCGACCAGCTTTTCGGGATTACTGGCCAGAGCCGATTTTATTTCTTCTATGCTTAAACCTAATTTATTGCTCAGTTCGCTCCACACAATGCGGTGGTTACACATGAGCTGTGTAATGGTCTCGCGAATAATGCTTTGTTCGGGTGTCAGTTTATAGCCTTTTATGGTAGTGAATTCGCCCTTGTTTATTTGTTCAACATAGCCACTAATCGATTTGGTGTTTTGGGTATAAACCCGGTCGAGCTGGCTAATACCTGTAACGCCAATGGC
>SKHV01000008.1 GCA_007116765.1 Prolixibacteraceae bacterium
GGCAGTACCCCGAATACACCGTAGCGCGCATTACCTACAGCGACCAAGTTTTTAAAGGAAAACATTTTACCGAAACCGCATGGAAGCAGGAGCAAAGCTTTGAAACTCCCGATGGTAAAAAAGGCCAAATTGAAATATTTTATCTGAAAGAATTTCCAGCAGCCGACGAAGGCCCTTTTTTAAAAGAGGAACGTAACTTTCTGAATAATTTGGCTGCACTTATTTCGGGTTCAATGAGTAAAAATGCGCTCGAAGAACTTTTAAAACAAAATACCGAACGCTTAAAAGAGTTGAAGGGAATAAACAATACCTCCGAAATTCTGAAGCGCACAAAACATCTCGAAGATGCCTTGCCAAAGATTTGTGCATTTTTGCCACTTTCATTTCAATATCCCGAATACACCACAGTGCGCATAAAATACAACCGCAATAAGTATTTTTCCGACAATTTTATTGAAACACCCTGGCGAATAGTACAAAACTTTCAATCGGTTTCGCATAAACGCGGAACCATTGAAGTATTTTATACCAAAGAATTTCCCATACTTGATGAAGGCCCTTTTCTCAAGGAAGAAAGGAATCTCTTAATTAACATGGCAAACCTCATTGCGGGTCAGGCTGCTAAAGATGTTTTCGAAAAAATCCAGAAAATTAACAACGAAAGGCTTAAGGAATTAAACGCCATAAACCAAACTTCAAGAATAATTGAAGAAGGTAATAATATACATGAAACTTTGCAGCGAATATGCGACATATTGCCTAATTCATGGCAGTATCCTCGCTACACTTCGAGTCGTATTACTTTCGAGAAGCACGTATACACCTCTGGTAATTTTGTCGAAACCGATTGGTTTCAGCACGAAAGCATTTTCACTATTGATAATAAAAAGGGCAGTATAGAAATATTTTATTTGAAAGAATTTCCTGAAGAACAGGAAGGTCCCTTTTTAACCGAAGAGCGAAACTTGCTCATCAACATCAGCAAGTTGGTAAGTGGTTACTTAAACAGCTACAAAGGGTTCGAGATTATTAATCGCAGGGGAGTTGAAGTTCCCGAAATTCAAGATTCGGAGGATTTTCGCCGTTCGTTGGTCAAAAACCGTAAGCCGCTACAGTTGTATTTTAATCAGCAATCAATCGAAAAATATGTGTATCTCGATATGATGCGCTACAAAGTGAAACACATTTTATTTGTGTCCACGTTGTACGATGCCTTTATGCTTGAAAGCGAGGATACCTTTTTCGAGAAGTTTATGGGCGAAATATATCAGTACAGTTTGTTTTCTCTTCCTCGTATTACAGGTGTTTCGTCGGCCGAAGAGGCACTTGACTTGCTTGAAACTACCCGTTTCGATATGGTTATTCTCATGGTAGGTCTCGACCGGAAAGCACCAATCAAACTAAGCGAAAAAATTAAAAAACGCCATGAGGAAATCCCCATTTACTTGCTAATAAATAAGAAAAGCGATATAAAATATTTCGAAAATCTGGTGCCAACTATACGTTCAATCAATAAACTCTATGTGTGGAATGGCGATTCATTAATCATTTTTGCCATTGTAAAATCAATCGAAGATCGCATTAACGTTGAAAACGATACTAAGGTGGGTTTGGTAAGGGTTATTCTTCTTATTGAAGATTCACCATTATATTACTCAAAATACATTCAGTTTTTATATTCAATTGTGTTCAATCAGGTGCAGCAAATTTTACCCGAGGTAGAAAAAAACGAACTTGATAAGATAAGTAAAATGCGCTCAAGACCTAAAGTTTTGCTTGCACGCAATTACGAAGAGGCCATATCCATATTCAACAAGTACCGCGACTTTATGTTGTGTGTAATTTCCGACGTGGAATTTGACCGTGCCGGCAAAGCCGATAAAGAAGCTGGACTGAAATTTATTGATTACGCACGCCACACAATTCATAATTTACCGGTTGTGCTTCAGTCGAGCGACGACAAAAATGCAAAATGGGCCGATGAGCACAAGGTAACTTTTATCAATAAAAACTCTGAAACACTTATCGACGATTTACGTCATTTTCTGAAAAGCTTTTTGGGCTTTGGGAATTTTATATTTCGCGACAAAGATGGTAACCGCATTGCCGTGGCCAGGTCAATTCGCGAGTTCGAAACGCATTTGCGTAAAATACCCGACGAGTCGTTTCTTGAACATGCCTATGAAAACGAGTTTTCACTTTGGTTAATGGCTCGTGGCGAAATTCATTTGGCAAAAACCATAAATCCAGTTCAAGTGCACCATTTGAGCGAGGTAGCCGAAGCACGTAGTATATTTCTTGACGCCATTCAATCATACAAAGAAGAAAAGAAACGCGGAAAAATTATGAGCTTCGACGAAACGGCAACGCTCGACGAGAAAAATATTGTTTCATTCAGTGGTGGCTCATTGGGAGGCAAGGGAAGAGGTCTGGCATTTATAAATGTGCTGATTTATAATATCGACTTTTCGACTCTTTCGTCACGTATCAATATTTTAACACCCATCACCGTAATTATTGGAACCGATGAGTTTCAGAATTTCATGATGCGCAATAAGTTGATGGAGAAAGTGCTCGACCCCGAAGTGAGTTATGCCGAATTGCGTGAGCATTTTTATAATGCATCGCTATCAAATATGCTTGTCAGAAAAATTAAAGTGTTTGTAAGTCAGGTAGATAAGCCTGTTGCAGTTCGCTCGTCAAGCACGTCGGAAGACTCCATTACTCAACCTTTTTCGGGAGTGTTTGATACTTATATTATTCCTAATAGTATATCGAACAAAAGAAAAATTGTGGATTTAATATCCAATGCTATTAAGTTGATTTATGCATCGGTTTATTCCGACGATGCCCGCATTTACTTCGACGCAATAAACCATAGGGTTGAGGACGAGAAAATGGCTGTAATATTACAGGAATTAGTAGGTTCGTACCACGAAGAGTATTACTATCCGCACCTAAGTGGTGTAGCTCAATCGTATAATTACTATCCTATAGCCGACATGAAGCCCGAAGAAGGTTTTGCTGTAATGGCAGTGGGTTTAGGTTCCTATGTGGTTAATGGCTGGAAATCGTATCGTTTTTCTCCAAAATATCCAAAAGTTTCGGTTTATGGAATTAAGGAGCTGCTGAATAGTACGCAGGTGAAATTCTACGCCTTAAACTGCGACAATGTTTCGCTTGATTTACTTAAGAATGGTGAACTTGCTTCGCTCGAAATGCTCGATATTGATGAAGCCGAAAAGCATGGAGCACTTAAACACTGTGCTTCGGTGTACAATATTGATAACGACCGTATTGAATCGGGCATTACGTCATATGGTCCTCGCATTGTGAATTTTGCCAACATATTGAAATACGATTATATTCCTTTGGCCGAAACCATTAATGCCATACTGCATAGTGTTGAAGAAGCTTTTGGCTCGCCGGTTGAAATCGAGTTTGCAGTTGATATGACTAAAACGAAGAATAATCTGCCTACCTTCTATTTGCTGCAAATAAAACCATTGGTTACCGGTTTGGTGTCTCAAAATATCGACATTGAGCGTATTGGTCGTAGTGAAATGATCATGTTTACACGTTCAAGTCTGGGTAATGGCGAAATTGATACCATTGTCGATGTAATTTATGCCGATCCTCAATTGTTTAATAAGCTGGAAACCATCGAAATGGCGGCCGAAATTGAACGACTGAACAGGCAAATGATACGAGAAAAAAGAAAATACATACTCATTGGTCCCGGGCGCTGGGGTACACGCGACCAATTTTTGGGCATACCGGTTAACTGGTCGCAAATTTCAAATGCAAAAGTAATTGTGGAAACTAGTCTTGATAATTTCCCACTCGACTCGTCTCTGGGTTCTCACTTTTTTCACAACGTTACTTCGATGAATATTGGATACTTTTCGGTTATGCATAATTCCGAAATCGATTTTATTAGGTGGAGTGAATTAGAAGCACAGCAATTGATAACTAAATCCAAGCATTTCAAGCACATTCGTTTTCAGAAGCCACTGAAAGTAATTATGGATGGCAAAAAAAGAACTTCTACTATTCTTTTTAAACCTCAAAAAAAGCATTTAAATGATTAATATAGGTATTTTTGGTGAGCAAAGATTAATGTTGTACGGGCTAAGGCATATTCTATCCGAAGTGGGTGATTTTTCGGTTGAGTTTATTACCACAAATAAAAAGAAGCTAATTGAAAAAGCAAAAAATCCTATTTTGCATGTATTAGTCATTACTGTTTTTGATGCTTCTATGAGGAATACGAATCTTATTGTTCAGCTCAATCTCATCAACCCAAAGCTTAAAATGTTGGTTATTTCGTACGACAATTCGCAGGATACAATTCTTAGAATTATGAAATCGAAAGCAAAAGGTTTTTTGGGAAACGATGCAGATGCTCAAGAACTTGCCGAAGCGGTGTATTCTTTACGTAATGGTTTTGATTACTTCAGCAAGTCAATTAACCAAATGGTATTGAATCAATACATTTCGAATATTCAATGCGCAGAGCAGAAGGAAAATTGCGAGGTGAATTCACTTAGTGCCAGGCAGCTCGAGATTCTCAAACTATGGGGAAGAAGCTACACTAATCAGGAAATTGCCGACGAACTTTTTATAAGTGTACGTACCGTCGAATCGCATAAAAATCATATTATGCAAAAACTTAAACTAAAAACTACCGTTGATTTAATTAAGTTTTCTATTCAAAATAATATCATCGAAATCTGAGCATAACAAGCATTCAATAAGGTATAGGTAAAACACGTAATTGTTTCGGGGTTTATACGTGAACACAAATTCTGATATATTTTTGAAGTTGTAAAATTGAAAAGTTCTCGAATTTTTCAATTCAATTCAATTTTATAAATAGATATAAATAACATATAACTTTCAAAATTATTAGAAAATGGTTGACTTATTAAATGTTAAAGTAAACGATTTAATGGCAAAAGTAATTGCCAAAAACCCGGGCGAATCTGAATTTCATCAGGCAGTGAAAGAAGTTGCTGAGTCGCTTATGCCCTTCATTAGCGAAAACCCCAAATATATGACTCATAAAGTGCTTGAGCGTATGGTTGAGCCTGAGCGTATTATTATATTCCGCGTTCCTTGGGTTGATGACAAAGGCGAAGTGCAGGTTAACCGTGGTTACCGCGTTGAGATGAGCAGTGTAATTGGGCCTTACAAAGGTGGTCTTCGTTTTCACCCAACTGTAAACCTTGGTATTTTGAAGTTTTTAGCATTCGAACAAGTATATAAAAATAGTCTTACAACTTTGCCTATGGGCGGAGGTAAAGGAGGTTCCGATTTCGATCCTAAAGGCAAATCAGATAACGAAGTGATGGCTTTTTGCCAAAGCTTCATGACTGAACTGCAACGTCACATTGGGCCAAATACCGACGTGCCTGCAGGTGACATAGGAGTTGGTGGTCGTGAAATTGGCTACATGTTTGGTCAATACAAAAGAATCAGGAATGAGTTTACCGGAGTACTTACAGGCAAAGGTCTCGATTACTCAGGTAGTGTAATTCGCCCCGAAGCTACCGGTTACGGAACAGTGTACTTTGCCCAAGAAATGCTGAAAACTAAAAAAGACAGTGTAAAAGGAAAAGTGGTGCTAGTTTCAGGTTCGGGTAACGTGGCTCAGTTTGCTACCCAAAAGGTAATTGAATTTGGAGGAAAAGTAGTTACTCTGTCAGACTCTTCAGGTTTTATTTACGATAAAGACGGTATCGACGAGGAAAAACTCGATTACGTGATGCATCTTAAGAACATCAAACGTGGTCGTATTAAAGAATATGCCGATAAGTACAATTGCGAATTCTTCGAAGGTAAAACACCATGGGGTGTGAAATGCGATATTGCGCTTCCTTGTGCAACTCAAAACGAATTGAACGAAGAAGATGCAAAAACTTTAGTAGCAAACGGATGTTCAGTAGTGGCCGAAGGAGCAAACATGCCTTCAACACCCGAAGCAATTGACATGTTTCTTAACTCTAAAATTTTATATGCTCCTGGAAAAGCAGCTAATGCCGGTGGTGTAGCTGTGTCTGGTCTTGAAATGACTCAAAACTCAATGCGCTTACCATGGTCGCGCGAAGAGGTCGACGAAAGATTACAACAAATCATGATCAGTATTCACAATACTTGTGTGAAGTATGGCAGTGAAAACGATGGTTATGTTAACTACCTTAAAGGTGCAAACATTGGTGGTTTTATTAAAGTTGCCGATGCAATGATTGCTCAGGGAGCTGTTTAAGATATCATTATTATCAATTATACAGAGAGAGTGTCGTATTTCGGCATTCTCTCTTTGTATATATAGTATAGGAATATGAAAGTTTTTGAGAATAGATGAGTCACGAAATCTTGAATTTGAAATGTATTGGAAAATTGAAAAAAGAATAGAATAATACGCTAAATGAAACAAATAGCATCTTTGTTATTTGTTTTTATGTTTATTATTGTGAAATGAATTTTTTAAACCTGATTACTATGAAAAAAAAATGGATTATAATTGTATTTGCTCTTTTCGCTTTTTCGTGCAATAATTCCGGTTCGGATAAAACACTTGAGTTGGTTGAGAATACCTTAGAAAAAGTCCAACAGCATACATTGCTAATGGCCGAATCGTTGTCGGATGCGCCCGGTCGTTTGCCCAAAACTATTGGTATTGATGGTGAGCTTGAAACCAGTAACGACAGGTGGTGGACCAGTGGATTTTTCCCCGGACAATTGTGGTACATGTACGAGTATTCCGGTAACGAAACATTTAAAGACTGGGCAGAGTTATATTCTGAACGAGTCTCAAATCAGCAGTTTACAACCGAAACCCACGACTTAGGCTTTATTATTTTCTGTAGTTATGGAAACGGATACCGAATTACAGGAAATGAAGAATTCCTACCCATAATAAAAAATGCGTCAGAGTCACTAATCACACGCTTTAACCCCGAAATTGGCGCCATACGCTCATGGGATAGAGCTTCGTGGAACGAGCCTTGGCAATATGCAGTAATTATCGATAACATGATGAATCTTGAACTTCTGGAATGGTCCTCGCGAATGTTTAACCGACCCGATTTTGCTGAAGTTGCCCGCACACATGCAAATACATCGATGCAATACCTCTATCGACCCGATGGAAGTTCTTATCATGTTGTATCATTCGATACTGTTAGCTCTAGTCCTGAATATTTTCACACCCATCAAGGATACAGTCATGAATCGGCCTGGGCCAGAGGGCAGGCTTGGGGGCTATATGGATTTGTAATGATGTACCGTGAAACAGGGATGCCGGAATTTCTGGAACATGCAGTAAAAATTGCAGACTTTATTGTGAATCACCCTCGCTTACCCGAAGATAAAATTCCTTATTGGGATTATGATGCACCTGGCATTCCTAATACTTTACGTGATGTATCGGCCGGCTCAATTACCTGCTCCGCATTGCTTGAGTTACATCGTTATGTTGATGAAATTAAAGCGGAACAGTATCTTGATGTGGCTAGAAAGCAACTTCATTCTTTGTGCAGTGAACCTTATTTGGCTGAAGTGGGGACTAACCGAAATTTCATCTTAAAACACAGTGTGGGTCACATGCCAAACGGATCTGAAATTGATGTGCCGCTTTCATATGCCGACTATTACTTTGTAGAAGCGCTGATTAGATACAAAGTACAATTTGGCATTCAATAAATATTGAATATGTAAGCATGATGCGGGTATAGTCAGAGATAGCATATGAGCTTAATCCTCAAACAATAAGTATACTTGAATTTAATTTCTTTTGTTAAAAGCAAATTACTAATTTGTTAATATGCTGTTAACGATGTTTTTTTTACTGTTATTTTTATTTCTATACTTACTTTTGTGGCAATGTCTCGAAATAATAAAGGTGTGAATTACATTTATCATGCATCAAATAGTGAAAATATATGAAATCAAATTCTCGTGAAACAATTTTATTTGTGTTTGCAATAAAAGTTTTTTTGTTGTTTAGTTTACTAATGCTTCATCTAAATACAGCTGCGATTGATCGCTCATGGGCCGATGCTGATTCTATTTCAATTTCAGAATCCTTGCCTGATGTATATATCGATTGTTCACGTTGTGACTTTAATTATATTCGAAAAGAAATTACTCATGTAAACTATGTACGCGATCCGAATCAAGCTGATATTCACGTTTTTGTGACTGATCAACCTACCGGGGATGGAGGACGTAGGTATGAATTCTCTTTCATAGGCAGGAATAGTTTTACGGGTTCATCTTTTTTGCGGGAACATACCACGAAAAGAGATGCAACAAGCGATGAAGTAAGAAGAGAGCTAACAGAGATTCTGCAACAAGGTTTTGCCTCATATATGCTTCAAACCAATAGCGGTAGTAACTTTTATATCTCTTACGATCAACCATCGGGATTGATGAATAATGGGCAGGCAGCAAATGACCCATGGAATAATTGGATTTTTGAAGCGTATGTTGGGAATATTCGCTTCAATAAGCAATCGAACCGAAGTAATTTTTATTCAAGGTGGGGGTTAGTTGCCGATAGGGTTACCGATGATTGGAAATTTCGACTGAGGCCATACTTTAATTACGATCAACGAAAAATTAGAACATCGCCCGATGAAGATCCAGTAGTAAGTACTGTGTTTCGTAGTGGTTTTAACTCTCATGCAATAATGAGTTTGGGGAACCATTGGTCGGCAGGTGTTTTTGGTGCTTATCAGACCAATAATAGTCGAAATATTAGGCATGAATTTGACATTATGCAGGGTGTTGAATATAGTTTTCTACCTTACGAAGAGGCCATTCGGAAATCATACACTTTACGTTATCAGATTGGATATGCCTACGTAGATTATTTTAACGAAACCGTCTTTGATAAAACAGAAGAGTCTTTGTTTGTGCATCGTTTGCGTGGAAATGTAAATATTCGTCAGCCATGGGGTAATATACGAACAGGTTTTTTGGGCTCTCATTATTTTCACGATACTTCACGACGGAGAGTTGAGGTCTATGGGCGAATATCGGTTCGTGTTGTAGAAGGCTTATCGTTAAGTTTTCAAACCGATTACTCAGTAGTACAAGACCAGCTTTCGCTTCCTAAAGGTGAAGCTACTTTAGAAGAAGTGCTTATGCAGCAACGTGAGCTTGCTACTAATTATAATTTCTCCACCATGGTGGCCATTACATATTTATTTGGTTCAAAATATGCTAACATTGTGAATACTCGTTTTTAAAAATTGGAATAGACAATTTTCCAAAATATGGCTTATTTTTGTCAAAAATAAGAATCGTTGCAGAAAAAAACAATTAATATAAAAGAGTTAGCCTTAAAGTTAGATCTTTCGGTAACAACAGTTTCGCGTGTGCTGAACGGGAAAGCTAAACAGTACCGCATAAAAGAAGAAACCGAGAAGAAGGTGTGCGAAGCAGCTAAACGCCTTCATTATTCACCTAATCAATTTGCCAGAGGTTTAAAACTCGATAAAAGCGAAACAATTGGTGTAATAGCACCCGATATTTCAAACCCATTTTTTGCCGATATTATCAAAAACATTGAAAAAGAATGCAGGCAAAAGGGATATTCAGTTTTGATTGGCGATAGCGATGAAAACCCCCTTTTTGAAGAGCAAATGGTGGAGCGCTTCGAAAGCC
>SKHV01000343.1 GCA_007116765.1 Prolixibacteraceae bacterium
GCTCGAAAATATTTGTACACGCATTCTTGATCGCTTGTATGCCGGGTTCACTACAATTGAAAAAGCCACCATAAAAGTATCGAAAATAAACCCTCCTATGGGTGGCCAAATAAAGAAGGTAAGTATAACAATGAGCCGATAATTCAATTTTAATTTTTGGCCGAAAGTTTTTTTTGATATATTTGCAGCCGCTAAGCAAAAAGCGACGTTCATAAAAACAATAAAAATTGTACGGTACCTTGGCCGAGTGGCTAGGCACCGGTCTGCAAAACCGGTTACGGCGGTTCGAATCCGCCAGGTACCTCAAAAAATCCATTTGATTATCGCAAACGATAGCAAATGGATTTTTTTTATACCAAAATTCTACCTATTTTGTTCTGTTGAATAAAAAAACATTAATGCAAAACCAATGACACAAAACATAAGTCACCTGCATCCCACCGAAGTGTGGAGTGCCTTTGAAGAAATATGCGCAATTCCGCGTCCTTCAAAAAAAGAAGAAAAAATCATCGCATTTCTCGAAACTTTTGCTCTTAAGCATTCACTTTCATTCAAACAGGACGAAGCCGGTAATGTACTCATTTCAAAAAAAGCCACTCCGGGTTTTGAAACGCACCCTGGGGTTATTCTTCAGTCGCACCTCGATATGGTGGGCGAAAAAAACAGCAACGTAAACCATAATTTCGATACCGACCCCATTATACCATACATTGACGAAGAATGGGTTAAAGCAAAAGGAACCACTCTTGGTGCCGACTGCGGCATAGGTATTGCCACTCAAATGGCTGTTCTTGCTTCAAAATCAATTGAACACGGGCCGCTTGAATGTCTTTTTACAGTTGACGAAGAAACCGGATTAACAGGAGCTTTTGCCTTAAAACCCGATTTCATGGAAGGCAAAATACTGCTTAATCTCGATTCGGAAGACGAAGGTGAAATGTTCATTGGATGCGCAGGGGGTGTGGATACTATAGCTATCTTTAATCCGAAAAACGAAACGGCTCCGAAAGGCTTCTTCCCTATTGAAATAAAAATATGGGGACTAGTGGGCGGTCACTCGGGCGACGACATAAACAGAGGCAGAGCCAGTGCAGTAAAAATTATGTCGCGCATTTTGTACGATGCTTATCACAACTATGGAATCCGTATTCATAACATCAATGCAGGAAACCTACGCAATGCAATTGCCCGTGAAGCTAAAGTTACAATACTCATTCAACACGGATACAAAGAAAATTTAGTGGCCGATTTCAATGTTTTCAAAAACGAAATACTTGAAGAATATAAAATAACCGAACCCGGCATGAAACTTGACTTAAGCTCATGCGACATGCCCGAAACAGTAATCGACAACAATACCTGCCAAAGCCTAATTAACGCCTTGTATATATGCCCTCATGGGGTACAGACAATGAGCTATGCCATGCCGGGAATGGTAGAAACATCTACTAATCTGGCTTCGGTGAAGTATACTCCCAAGGGGCAAATAGAGGTAACTACCAGCCAACGCAGCGATCGCAACAGCAGTAAAAAACACATTTCAACAGTGGTTGAAACAGTGTTCGAACTAAACGGTGCCAGCGTAAAGCATTCTGACGGATATCCGGGCTGGCAACCCAATCCTGAATCAACAGTGGTAAAAAAATCAATCGAAGTATATGCCAACTTGTTTGAGCAAGCACCAATTGTACGCTCGATTCACGCAGGCCTCGAATGTGGTTTATTTTTGGCAAAATATCCTCATCTCGACATGGTTTCTTTTGGTCCCACAATTAAAGGCGCACACTCGCCCGATGAGCGCTTAAACATAGAAACAGTTGATAAATTCTGGGAATTTTTAAAGGCACTTTTAAAAGAAATTTAAAAACTTGTCACAACCGATAAAGAAACTAAAAATCAAGTGTTAATTGTTGATTGCTGTCGGGTTTCGGCTTATGCGATAAAAAAATATGCTTAACTAACGAGGCACAGCGCCCACAATTGTTAGCTGCACCTGTCGCTTCTTTGAGTTGACTTAGAGTTGCAACGGGGTGCTTATTCAGAAATTTTTTAATCTCTCTTTCTTCTACTAAATTACACCGGCAAACTATCATTATTCTGATTTCAGATACAACAAAATTTGTGATGTGCAAAAGTAAGCAACAATCAGACTAATTGATTCTCGACATGAATCTTTGTTTTCCGGTAAACATCAAAAACATGGTCGGTTTTGGGCAGTGTATCGAATATTCTCTTTAGTAGTTGATTTTCGTTAACAATTGAATACGACACCTTAAAATTCAAATCGAAAACAAATGCCATAAGCATCAGCTTAAAGTCAGTTACTGTTTTTAGCGTACTTCTCAATGGCAGTTTTCCGTTCAATATTTGTTTTACCACTTTTGACGAAATTAGGAGCGAGTTTTCCAAACCTAGAAAAAAATGAGAATTATTCGTGGAATAATGAGCAAACTCTTTCACTGCCATATTGAGAATATCAATTTTATCGGCATCGCGAATTACACGAGCTACAAGTGAATCAAGTTCGTTTTCAAATTTTGGCACTTCAATTTTGTTATGAAACAACACAGCATTAGTCACTGCGGTGTGAATAGCATTGGGCAAAGTATTCAGCCATTGTTCTTGCTTGATAATCTCCAATGCAAGCTGAGCATGATCAAGCGTTTTAGAATCGTTAAAGCTTTCGTGCCGGCGAAACTGCTCAAAGCGACCTATGTCGTGTAAAAGAGCAGCCAGTTGCACTGTCCTAACCTGCATATCGTTTAGTTCAATATTACGCGAAATAAGCTCAGCATAGCCTATTACTCTGTTAATATGCTCGCGTTTAAGCGTAAAGTTTAGTTCAATAATTTGATTGTCGCTAGTGAATCGATACATGTAGTCCATTGCCTTGTTGCATATTTCATCATATTCGTTCACTGCAACTTCAACATCCAATTCCGGTTCAGTTTTTTGTTCTTGTTTCATACTATTAATATATTAAAACTGCAAAAATCATCTTCAAATAAGCGATTTATAAAATTATTCAGGCTCTGATAAACTTTTATTAAATTACAATTTTTTGAGCTATGTGTCAAATCTTTCAAGCTATTTTGTGGTAAGTAATAAATTAAGAAACTATTTTTGCCCGCAATGAAAAGAGAAGAGGCAATTAATAAAATTAACCATCTTAGCTCCGGCTCTGAACCTTTCATATTCATCATTGATTATGAAATGAACAATTGCATTGTTGAAAAAACCTCAGATGCAGAGGAAGCCGGAATATTATTCGATTTTAACGGTTTTAAAAATGCAAAACTTAGGACTCAACAAATTCATAACTTAAAATTCAAGCCAAACTTCACCAATTACAAGCAATATTTGAAAGCGTTTGAAATTGTGCAAGACAATATTCTGAAAGGAAATTCGTATCTCGTTAACCTGACTTTCGAAACCCCCATTAAAACGAACCTTACATTAGAGCAAATTTTTTATTCGTCGAAAGCAAAATACAAGCTTCTTCTTAAAAATCGATTTGTGGTTTTTTCGCCCGAATCGTTTGTGAAAATAAATAAGAATGAAATATTTACATACCCGATGAAGGGCACAATTGATGCCTCGCTTCCCCGGGCAGAACAACAACTTTTAAGCAACAAAAAAGAGTTTGCCGAACATGTCACCATTGTAGATCTTTTACGTAACGACCTAAGCATGAATGCCCACAATGTAAAAGTAGACAAATTCAGGTATATTGACACAGTTTATTCACGGCAAAAAGAGCTACTACAGGTTAGCAGTCAAATAAAAGGAGCGCTTGATTCGGGTTACGAAGATAAATTGGGGAACATTATTTTTGATATGCTACCGGCCGGTTCGGTTACCGGAGCACCCAAAACAAAAACCTGCGAAATTATTCAAGAGGCCGAAAATTACTCACGTGGTTATTATACCGGAATTGCCGCATACTTCGATGGGGAAAAGCTCGACAGCTGTGTGCTTATTCGCTTTATTGAACAAAAGGCAAACGGTCAAATGGTTTACAAAAGTGGAGGTGGCATTACCTCGCTTAGCAATCCGAAAGACGAATACAACGAACTTAATCACAAAATATATGTCCCGATTGATTGAAAGCATACGAGTTGAAAATAAAAAGTTGCAAAATATTGAACTCCACAACAAGCGTTTCAACGAGGCTCGCAAAGCTCTTTTTGGACTGAACGATTTTGTGAATATTGAAAAGTGGGTACACATTCCCGAAACAATCAGCAATTCGCTTCATAAGTGCAGAATTATTAGCAACGGGCAAAGCGCCGAAGTGGAAATAACCCCTTACAAAATACGTGATATAAATTCGCTAAAAATTGTGGAATGCAAGCACATCGACTACAAGTATAAACTGGAAGACAGAACTTTACTCAACACCCTTTATAAGAAACGTGAAAACTGCGACGATATCATCATTGTAAAAAACGGTTTCATAAGTGACTCGTGGACTGCAAACATTCTACTTTTCAGAAATAACAAGTGGTACACTCCAGCCTTGCCATTACTAAAAGGTGTTCAACGAGAATATTTGTTGACTAAGGGTGTGATTTTTGAAAAACAAATTCACATTGAAGAGCTTAATCTATATTCAAAAATCAAGCTTATAAATGCAATGGTTGATTTTGAACGTGCTCCTGAAATTAGTACCGAGTCAGTATTTTAGGACATTATTCGAGGTCTTTCCTGAAATCGGAGAATGACTGATTTGTTTCTTTTTTGAAGAATTTACTAAAGTGCGACGGGTCGTTAAATCCCAGCTGATAGGCAATTTCTTTGTTGCTCAAGGCTTCAATAATTCCCATGCGCTTGGCTTCAAGCACTATTCGTGCATTGATCATTTCTTTTGCCGTTTTGCCAATGTTCGATTTAATGACATTATTTAAGTAATCGGGCGAAATATTCATGGCTTCGGAATATTCCGAAACCTTATGCCACACAGGGTATTCCACATCGAGTAATTTTTTAAATGCCTTCACAATAGGCCTTCCGGCCTGTAGGTTTTGCAAGTTATTATCGGGTATTGAATCAGCATGTTCATTGCATTCTATCAGAAAAAGTTTCAAATAAGCTGCAATTTCATCAAATTTCAACTCCGAGTTGCTTTTGAATGCTTTTTGAATCCCTTGGGAAAACCTGCACAACTTTTCGAAAGCCGCTTGATTGAATTCTATTGGAGGCGTTCCGGTATCGGACGAAAACAAGCCCAGGTTTGAAATAAAGTCGGTGCTGATATAATTTCGATATAAAAATTCATCGTTGAACATGATGATGTCGCCTTCGGGCTTATCGCGGTTCACAACTACCTGATGTACCTGTCCCGGACTTACCATAAAAACCAGCCGCGGCTTCATATCAAACTTTACATAGTCGATATAGTGCAAACCACAAGCTTTTTTTACAAACAAAATGGTGTAAAAATCGTGCCGGTGAGGTGGACTGGGAGTACTGTTTTGCAGCGCATGATTTTCCTCCATGGTACGAAAAGCAAAAAACACATTTTCGTCGCGATGCTTTAGTTTCTGAATTGGTATTTTATCCATGCGTTTAAAACAAAAAATACTTACAAAAGTTTTTAAACAGAAAGCCGGACAATGTACTACATCATCCGGCTTTCGAAATATCAGAAATAATATCTTTCTTAATATGCAATGGCGTATATCACTCTTTTATTCGAAGGTTTTCCCGAATAAATGCATTTGCCTTCTTCTTCCTCGGCATCGAGTGGAATACAGCGAATAGTGGCTTTAGTTTCTTCCTTGATTTTTTGTTCGGTTTCGGAAGTTCCGTCCCAGTGTGCCGAAATAAAACCACCTTTTGCAGCCAGTATTTCTTTGAATTCTTCCCAGGTATCGGCCTTTGATGTATGCTCAGTTCTATAGTCAAAAGCTTTTTTGTAAATCGTTTGCTGAATGTTTTCCAGTAAATTCTCCACATATTCGTCAATGCCTTCAATGTTTACCACTTCTTTGGTAAGCAAATCACGGCGGGCAAGTTCAACCGTTCCGTTTTCGAGGTCGCGCGGGCCAATGGCTAATCTTAAAGGAACACCTTTTAGTTCGTATTCGGCAAATTTCCATCCCGGTTTTTTAGCATCGCTGCTGTCGTATTTAACCGAAATGCCACGTGCCTTGAGTTTTCCAACTATTTCATCAACCTTAGCCGATATAGCCGACAATTGCTCATCGTTTTTATAAATTGGCACAATAACTACCTGAAAAGGTGCAAGCTTTGGAGGCAATACCAGTCCGTTATCGTCGGAGTGAGCCATAACGAGTGCTCCCATTAAACGGGTTGAAACGCCCCACGATGTAGCCCATACATGTTCGAGTTTGCCTTCCTTGTTGGCAAATTGCACGTCGAAAGCTTTTGCAAAATTCTGCCCCAAGAAGTGAGAAGTTCCAGATTGCAAGGCTTTCCCATCCTGCATCAGTGCTTCAATGGTAAGAGTATCAAGAGCGCCCGCAAAACGTTCGTTCTCCGACTTATGTCCTTTGATAACAGGCATGGCCATAAAGTTTTCAGCAAAATCGGCATACACGTTCACCATTTTAAAAGTTTCTTCAAGAGCTTCTTCTTTGGTCGCATGTGCAGTGTGCCCCTCTTGCCAAAGGAATTCGGCAGTGCGCAAAAACAAACGCGTACGCATTTCCCAGCGCACCACGTTAGCCCACTGGTTGCATAAAATGGGCAGGTCGCGCCACGATTGTATCCAGTTTTTGTAAGTATTCCAAATAATTGTTTCGGAAGTAGGCCTTACAATCAGCTCTTCTTCAAGCTTTGCAGAAGGATCAACTATCACGCCTTTACCATCGGGATCGTTTTTTAATCGATAATGAGTAACAACGGCACACTCTTTGGCAAAGCCTTCAACATGTGCAGCCTCTTTACTGAAAAACGATTTAGGTATAAAAAGCGGAAAATATGCATTCACATGACCGGTTTCTTTAAACATTCGGTCGAGTTCAGCCTGCATTTTTTCCCATATTGCATAGCCATAAGGCTTTATTACCATGCATCCGCGTACGGCCGAATTCTCGGCCAAATCGGCTTTTACAACCAAATCGTTGTACCACTGTGAATAGTTTTCACTTTTCGAAGTCAATTCCTTTGCCATATTCTGTTATTTGGTATAGTATTTGCTTATTTTATTAATCAAAATTAAGAGTACAAAGAAAACACAAAAAATATAAATATAAAGCCTAAGGAGAACAAGTTATGAAACGTAATCTAATAATTATCACACTGGTCGCATTAATTGCCTCCGCTTGCAGCTCAAGCCTGCAAACCAGCAGCAATTACATTGACGACTTATATTACTGGCCGGGAGACGAAGTGCCTGTTCTTAGCGATGAAGAATTAGCTCAAAATGAAGGCAAACAGGCAGAGCAATCGACAGAAAGCTTAGTAATTATTAGCGAACTTCAGTCGGGACAAGACGGAACAAATACTTTGAACAACTACATTTATGCCGACGATGCACCCTACTGGTTTAATGATGTGCAGGCCAATAACCTGAACAACATAAGCTCACAACAGCAAGATACAATTTATTTTGACGATGAATTTGGCGGCAACTATCAGGTAAACAACTATTACATCGACAACAACTATTCATATGCCAACCGCATACGTCGTTTCCATAATCCCTATTATTACGACCCATTTTTCTACGATCCATACTGGAGCATGTCGTTCAACTGGGGATGGGGAAGCTACCCATATTATGCACGAAGCTGGCACAGTTGGCACTTTAACCCCTGGTACAGCGGATATTACTCACCCTACTACAGCTCGTGGCATTACGGAGGTTATTACGGATGGCATTCGCCATATTATTACCATAGACCTTACTACTCACATTACAACTATTACCAAGGCACAAATAGGCAAAAAGATTATTATACCGGCGAACGTCGTTCAAGCAGGCCTAATACAGTTTATGCAGGTGGTAGCACTGCACTTACAAGTGCGAATCCAAGCAATTCTCGTTCGGGTGGCGAAGTAGTGAACAAATCGGCAGCAACCGGCAATCGCAGAAGTGTGGTAAACGACAATACTGTAGCTTCGGCTCAAAAATCGACCACTACACGCACACCCCAAAGCCAGGATGTGCATACCGAAATGCGTCGCACTACCGGCACCACAGCCACAAGAAGTAATGCGACTACACCCGGACAAGCAGGAACTGCCACACGTCAGGCTCCTGCACAATCAGGCAACAGGGCAGCTTATACTCCGAGCTACAACGTACCTCGAACCAATACCAGAGCAACCTATAACCGCAGTACAGCACCTACTTCGGGCAGAACTACGGCTACACAGGCACAACCCGCTACAACAACCCGTAGCAGCTCAAGCACATATCGCATACCCTCAACCAGTGCAACAAAAAGCACAAACTACAATACAGGCACTGCACAACCGGCCACACGCGGCAGTAGTCCGGCTGTGCGTACCAGCCCAAATCAAAGCCGAAGTGTAACTACCCAACCGAGAACACAATCAAGTTCATCAACACGTAGTAACGTTTCAACTACACGTTCGTCGAGCTCAAGCGATTCTCGTTCATACACTCCCAGCCGAAGTAACACAAACTCAAGTTCACGCTCCTATACACCTAGTAGCAACAACTCAAGTTCACGCTCTGCGCCAAGCAGCAGTGGAGGAGGCAGCACACGTTCGGGCGGTTCTAGTTCATCGGGCAACAGACGTTAATTTAAAATTGAAGTTAATTTAACCAAACACATATTTTTTATCAGATATTCATTGAAATAAATACTACTGCTATGAAAAAATACATATTACCTATTTTACTGGCTTTTACTGCCAACATTGCCCTGGCACAGGACTTTTTCGATGCCTTACGTTATTCACAAACCGAATATGGAGGTACAGCACGATCCATTGGAATGGGAAGTGCCTTTGGAGCACTCGGAAGTGACTTTGTTTCGGCCAGTATTAACCCCGCAGGCTTAGGTTTTTACCGCTCAGGTGAATTTACTGTTTCTCCTACCCTTAACATCAATCAAAATGAGGCTTTATATCTGGGCAATACCGAGATTAACGACAAATACAAATTTATTTTCAACAACCTAAGTTACGTGGGTACAGTAAACACCGGCAATCAATCGGGTATTGTAAGTGTTAGTTTTGGCGTGGGCTTCAACCGCTTGAAAAATTTTCATTCTAATGCTTACATACAAGGCTTTAATGCAAATACTACCTTGCTGAACTATTTTACAGATTACGCCAATATTGTGAACGACCCAAATTCACTCAATTATCATTACGAAGGAATGGCATGGAACACTTGGCTGATTGAAGAAGATCCCGACCTGTTTGTGTTAGAAGGAATTTATTTCAACGACCTGACAAATTACGAATCGTACGATTTGGTTGACGAGAATAACAATGTAGTGGGAATTGGCTACGAAGCGATTGGTGTAAAACCTCACCAACAAAAAAGCATGATTAACCAAAGTGGTCGTATTGATGAATATTCATTCAGCGTGGGTATGAATGCCGGCCATAAGTTTTATATGGGAGCATCGCTTGGCTTGGTCGATCTTCAATTTTCACAAGATGTAATGTATTCTGAAACTGACAACAACAACCACAGCGATTATCTAAGAAGTTACTCAC
>SKHV01000401.1 GCA_007116765.1 Prolixibacteraceae bacterium
CAGACATAGTTGAATTCTTGTACCGACCTGAATACTACGGCATCGAGACTAATGAAGATGGCGAAAGCATGGCGGGGGTGGGTTACTTGCTTATTGAAAAGCACCGGAACGGAAGTACAGGGCCGGTTAAGATGAGCTGGATTGGGAACATAACCAAGTATGACAACTTCAACGGCATGGATTATTCGCCACCACCAACCCCGCTAAAACCCAACCGAGATTTTGAACACAAGAATTTGCCTTACAAAGACAATGATGATGATGTGCCATTTTAAAACAAATACACCATGAAAAAAGCAACCATTTTTATTTCCACTTTGGATGAACCCGAACAAAGCGCATTTTTGATTGAAGAAAAAGAGCATGAGCGTTTCGGCCAATATTTCGACGGTCTGAATGATATGTTTGAAACCGATTTCTTCAAACATGATAGCTTCTATGTTTGCTATGCGCTATCAGACAACCAAACGAGATTGGTTGATGTGTATATGACGGACGATGAGGGCGACTTGCAGATGTATTTAGAACATTGCATGGAGGTCTGCCCAGCGGATAGGTATATCGAAATTTACGAGGGTAATGACATAATGCAAGCCGTCGAAAATTTCAAAGACATAGCAGCCCTAAACTGGACACCATGAAAAAAATAATAGCAATCGACCCGGGCATGCACAACTCCGGCCTCGCAGTTTACGAAGGCAAGTTCACCCGCCTTGAATACCCGAATTTGTGGCAACTCATGGAATACATTCACAAGGTTGGTAAGGCCGACTACAAGGACGATGTGCTTTTTTTGGTTGAGAACAGCAACCTAAACAAGAACAACTGGCACGGCCATAGCGCACGCGGTGGTGTCGGTAAGAACAAAGCCATAAGTCAGGAGATTGTCAACCATTGTAAGCGGTGTGGCGTGAAGTTAATTGAGTTGCCGCCTACGGGGTACTCCAAGGTGTACGCAGGTGTGCGCAGGCAGTTCTTTGAAACCGACACCAAATGGTATGGCAAAAGCAACGAACACAACCGCGCGGCGTGTGCGATGATAATGAGATATATTAACCAAAAACTGAAATAATGGAAGCAATAATACTGCCCGTGGTGCTGGAAAATTACAGCCCCCGCAAAGATAAAACAGTTAGCCTTCGATTTTCCACTCAGGAAATGGCATCGGCTCAAATAGTGCAGATACATGAACGGCTTGAAAAGTTTGGAGTGATGTACTTCAAGTGTTCAGAACGCCTATCCGAGTCCGAATTAAAGGAGTTGGAACAGATGGACGTTGATATTTACGACGAGCCGAAAACGCAGTCTAAACGCATTCGCAGCGTGTTGTATTTGCTGTGGAAGCAGGAGGGTGAGGTCGGAACATTCGCTGAGTATTACCGTATCAAAACGGATATGTACATCGAGCATTTGAAAAGCAAATTGGATTAACGAATTAGTCAGATCATTGAACGAGTTTAAAACGATACTAACCTAAAAACGAGAAGAGATGTTGATACATGACCACTTTCAGAACTTTAAACGGTACAATATACCGAAGGCCCAGCTTATCATTGCTGACATTCCATATAACATCGGAGTGAACGCATACGGCTCAAATCCGAGTTGGTATATTGACGGCGACAATAAGAAAGGCGAAAGCGAGAAAGCCGGAAAGGAATTCTTTGATACCGATAAAGACTTTAGGCCGGCAGAGTTTATGCACTTCTGCTCTAAAATGATGCGAAAGGAGCCAAAAGAAAAGGGTAAAGCACCGGCAATGATTGTTTTTTGCAGCTTTGAACAGCAATTCCCCATGATTGAATTGGCTAAACGATACGGACTTAAAAATTACATTAGCCTCGTTTTTCGCAAAAACTTTTCAGCACAGGTGCTAAAAGCAAATATGCGCGTGGTTGGTAACTGCGAATATGGACTACTTCTTTACCGAGACAAGCTGCCAAAATTCAACAACAACGGCAAAATGATAATGAACTGCATTGATTGGGAGCGAGACACTACCACGCCAAAGATACACCCAACCCAGAAACCGGTGAAACTATTGGAGAAACTGATAAAACTATTCACAGATGAAGGCGATGTAGTTATCGACCCTTGCGCGGGGAGTGGATCTACATTGATTGCTGCGATTAACTGCAATAGAAAGGCTTTCGGCTTCGAGATAAAGAAGAATTTCTTCAACGAGGCCACTGCTTTAATTGCGTCACACAAAGGAACTCATGACGAGATAAAGGAAATGGGCTACGCCAAAACAGAGTTAAGTAAATTGAACCCAACACTATTCTAACCCCCAACCCCATGAAAAAAATACATTCAACCCGATCATTTCTACTCACCGAAACCACCTACACGGATGGCTCAACGGAAACCAACCAGAGGGGCGACCTAACCGATATAGAGGTGGAGCTGTATTTGCGCAAGAAAAAAAGGAGGGCACAGCGATGACACTTGAACAGATACAGAGGGAGCATCCGCTATTGCCACGCCTATTGCGCGAATGTTTGGAGGTGTTTGAGGTTC
>SKHV01000444.1 GCA_007116765.1 Prolixibacteraceae bacterium
ACTTTTCCCCATTATCGGTTTGCTTTTAACCTTGTTCATTTCTCCATCGGCTTTACCGTTATTAGGAATGTTGTTCTTCGGAAACATTTTAAAAGAATCGGGTGTTACCGAGCGATTGGCCGATACTTCACGCAACGCGCTTATCAATATTATTACAATATTGTTGGGTGTTACCGTGGGAGCATCAACCCAGGCCGATGTGTTTTTAACCGTAGATTCGCTTAAAATATTCGGACTTGGAGCTGTTTCGTTTGCTGTGGCTACTGCCGGCGGTTTAATTTTTGCCCGTATCCTGAACTTATTCCTGAAAGGCGAAAATAAAATCAACCCGCTTATCGGTGCATCGGGCGTATCGGCCGTACCCGACAGTGCAAGGGTTGTACAGCACGAAGGCTTAATTAGCGACCCCAACAACCACTTACTTATGCACGCCATGGCTCCCAACGTATCGGGTGTAATTGGGTCTGCGGTAGGTGCCGGTATTTTGTTAAGCTTCTTAATGTAATTTTCAAATATCATTACATAAACACAAAAGAGCAGTAAATTTAAATTTACTGCTCTTTTGTGTTTAACCTACACTCTATTCAATAAAAAAGATGCCATTACCGACAAATTTGATATTTATTAAATTGAATATCCATTGGGCAATACTGCACCCTTTTTAATCACAATCACTCCATCTTTTACGGTGTAAAGCGGATGGTCTGAATCGGGCAAATGCTCTCCTCCTTTAATGGTTACATTGTTCCCTATACGGCAGTTTTTATCCACAATACACCTTTCGAGATAACAACGCTCTCCTATTCCAATTACTTTCCCATTGTTATGTTCAAAATCAATTTCAGATAATTCCTGATAATAATCGTTACCCATTATGTATGAGTTGCAAATCTCAGTGTCTTTACCTATGCGTGCTCTGATACCAATTACTGAGTGACTAATAAGCTTGGCGTTGATCAAACAACCATCGGCTATCATGGCATGTTCGAGAGTAGTGCCCGAGATTTTTGACGGCGGTAAAAGCCTTGCACGGGTGTAAATCATTTTTGAACTATCGAAAAGGTTGAATTTCGGGATATCGTCGGTAAGACCCAGATTGGCTTCATAGAACGATTCAATATTACCGATATCGGTCCAGTATCCCTCGTACTGATAGCTGTACACTTT
This sequence comes from Prolixibacteraceae bacterium, assembly GCA_007116765.1. Classification (GTDB taxonomy): domain Bacteria; phylum Bacteroidota; class Bacteroidia; order Bacteroidales; family Prolixibacteraceae; genus Roseimarinus. The sequence continues at coordinate 1,168 of SKHV01000444.1, forward strand.
CATTTTATCAATTGCCTGTGGAATAATTTCTTTTCCAAAGTCCTTTGTGTCCTGTTCAAGCAATTTCACTAAAAGGTCACGATTGAAAACATAAATACCCATTGAGGCTAAATAAAGTCGGCCTTCTTTTTCCATTTCCTCACTAACAACCGAATTCCACTGAGGCAGTAAATCAGATGATGGTTTTTCAATGAATTCTCTCACCCAATTTTCATTATCTGCTTTGAGAATGCCAAAATCTGGGGCTTCTTTAGCGATAACCGGCAATGTGGCCAGAGTAATATCGGCACCGGCTTTCTCATGAGCTTCAATCATTTCATTAAAGTCCATCTGGTATAACTGGTCGCCCGAAAGAATCAGGAAATATTCAAAGTCGAAATCGAGAAAGTGCTGTAAACATTGGCGAACCGCATCGGCTGTTCCTTGAAACCAATGCTTGTTATCAGGGGTTTGCTCAGCAGCTAAAATATCAACAAATGCATTGGAAAACTGTCCAAACTGATACGTATTTTTAATATGTTGATTGAGCGATGCCGAGTTGAACTGAGTCAACACAAACATGCGAAGAATATCAGAGTTTAAGCAGTTTGAAATTGGAATATCAACCAGACGATATTTTCCGGCTATTGGAACTGCCGGTTTCGAGCGCTGTTCAGTTAACGGCGAAAGCCGCGTACCTTGTCCTCCTCCTAAGATTATTGCTAACGATTTGTCTTTCATAATTTCTTATATTATAGATTTGTAAAGTTGTAAGTATTCATCAGCTGCTTTGTTCCACGAATGGTCTATGTTCATTACTGCTGATCGTATATAAGTTAATAGTTTTTTGTCAGAATACAAAGATTTAGCGCGTTGAATAGAATGCATTACATCGGGTGTAGTGCAGTGCACATGACAAAATCCAAAACCATTATCGTCGCCCAAATCAATCACGGTATCGCTTAATCCGCCTGTGCGCCTTACGATGGGTATTGTACCGTAGCGAAGGGCGTACAATTGGTTTAAACCACAAGGTTCAACTCTCGAGGGCATTAGCAAAAAGTCGGAACCGGCATAAATCTCGTGCGATAACTTCTCATTGTAACCAATAAACGATGAGAAATTCCCTGCAAATTGCTGTTCTAGGTTTAAAAGCCCATTTTCAACATCCGGGTCGCCTGAACCGAGAATTAGAATATTTTGTTTTTTGGGAAAATTAAATAATGTGCGATAAACCACATCAGGCAAAACATCTGCTCCCTTTTCTTTTACTAAACGGCCAATAAATGCAAAAAGCGGCATTTCAGGGTCTAAATTAAACTGCTTACAAAGCATAGCCTTAATTTTTTCCTTCCCTTGATCAACCGTATCGGA
>SKHV01000365.1 GCA_007116765.1 Prolixibacteraceae bacterium
ATATCCAATATTAAATATCCAATATCCAATATCCAATAATCAATATCCAATTCAACATTGAATTACATCTGCTTGCCCTCCTACGACGGGTAAACCGGCAGGCAGTAATTCAAATGTTAGCGAGGTTTAATGGATTGCAAATCCATTGCTTGTGAGGCGCGGATCACAGATCCGCACCAGCCGGTTTGTCCAATTCTGCCTGAATGGATGATGAAAGCATTACAGGACAATGATTCTTGTGTTTTTTTAGCGTGTTGAGTAAAATTGAAGTAAAACCAAAATTTCCCTCCATGAATTCCGATTGTTCTTTCGGACGGTTTACTCCGGCAAGGTGAAATACAAAATCGGCTTCTTTGCAGTATTTTTCCAGTAAGCTCTGGCCTGTGTCCAAATCGTATTCAAAAACGGATAAGTCTGATGAAAGGTTGTATGTTTTTGCTTTGCCTTCTTTTATGTTGTTTAATTCAGCAATTAGGTTTTTTCCAATAAAGCCTTTTGCTCCTGTAATAAGTATGTTCATTTCATTAACAATTTTAAACATTTTTGCTTTTTAAAAGCAACTCTTTCAGTTCAATCCCTTTTTGGGTTAAACGATATGCCTGTTCGGGATGACGAGGCGTGTTGGGATAAATCATTTCCACATAAGCTTCTTCGATAGCAGGATTGAGATAGTTTTTCATAAAGTTATCACGACCTTTCAAACCCAAAGCATCTTGTAGCTCGTCACGCTTAGTACTTTTACCAAGAATCAAAACTAATTTTTGGATGCTCCTCAAAACATCATCTGCTGCTTGTCCTGCTGCTTGTCCTGTAGCTTGTCCTGTAGCTTGACCTGTGGATGTGTTATTATGACCTTTTCTCCAAATAATTACTTTGAAAAATTCTTCTTGCACAAACTCCGGCTCACGTGGTAAGCCTGCATTTTTGCACCAGTTTACAATATCACCGGTTCCTGTTCCGATACGCTCGATGTAACCTGACAAGTACATTGGTTCAGCCAGCAACAGGTTTGCAGGAATAGAGCTGTGTGGTTTTTTAAGTTTATCGGTAGTTAATCCGTAGGGCAATTGACCGGGGTTCCATATTTCGAGGCGATCGCTGAATAGCATTACCTGCACACTTGCATTACTCGAATAATCGCGGTGTGCTACCGCATTTACCACTGCCTCGGCTATGGCTGCCGAAGGTATTTCATAGTTTGTGTCTATTTCAGTCGATTGACTTCGATCGCCTACTTCCAAATCTATTTTTGATAAAATGAAATCGACGGCTTGATTTACCAATTGAAATACATCTCCTTTATATGTTTGATACGAAGGGATGGGTTTGGTAATTTCGGTTCCATGAAAATGGGCGCATTTAATATGTGATGACAAAAAGAAATTTTGTGGCAATTTGCCAAAAAGCAAAATGGCAGCATTGCTTAATTGCTTGCCATGAAGCAAATTAAGATGAGTAAGTATTGTTGTAATAGGGGCATTATCCGAAAGTGGAAAATTTCTTTTTGACCGGGCTAGCGCTACAAAGTCTCTTATTTTTTGTGAATCTATATCATCAAGAGTTGCCTCTTTGTTCAGTGTAGCATCAAAAGGTGAGGTTCTGATAAATTCCTTTTCTTCGAGATAACGCACCAATGAAGTATAAACCGATGCTTTTAAATCAGTCATTGAGGCAAAAGATTTTCTTAGCACTACACCTTCTGCTTTCCTTATCAGGGCCAATTCCTTCCTGTTCCTCTCGGTTTCTTTATGGTTGGTAATAAAAATAAGCCTCGTTTTATGTAATCGACTTGCATAATCAAATTCACGCTCGGTGGGCGATATGCCCTCTGCGTCTTCATACCCATACGTGAGACCAAATAGTCCGATATAAATACTGCACCGCTCCACCTCGCCGAGGTAAACTTTCGATACCGAATGTTCAACGGCAGGTATTTTCTCAAAAATAAACGGTTCAAAAAACAATCCTAACAATGAGTCACTGATTAGATAGTTAAAAAGCATCTGGCGTTCTTCTGAAAACTCGTTCTGAACACTGCTAATAAAAACCCGTATTTTGTTCATATTATTATTTTAACTTACATCATCTCTTATCTCGGGCAATTTAAGCAATAATTCCTGCATCTCTTTTACATTCAGGCGGTGGATGTTGTGCGAGTGGTAATCTTCCAGTTTGGAGATTTCTTCTTCGCCTTCCACAAAGTACTTGTCGTAGTTCAGGTCGCGGGTATCGGCCGGGATGCGGAAATAGTTGCCCATGTCGATGTGTTTTGCCATTTCCTCGCGGGTAACCAGGGTTTCGTAGAGTTTTTCGCCGTGGCGCGTGCCAATAACCCGAACGGAGGTGTTGGTTTTGTACAAGCCAATAAGTGCCTGTGCCAATACATCGAGTGTGGCTGCAGGGGCTTTTTGCACAAACAAATCGCCATTTTGGCCATGGGTGAAAGCATAAAGTACCAAGTCCACCGCATCTTCTAGGGTCATCATAAAGCGGGTCATGTTGGGGTCGGTTATCGTAA
>SKHV01000465.1 GCA_007116765.1 Prolixibacteraceae bacterium
ACAGTGTTTATTAAGCTTTTATGGCTTTTAAAACCCTGTGATGTTACAACCTGAGTTCGAATAAGATCTTCAACTCAGTACGCTTAAAAATTACCTTTAAAACTTTAGTGACCATTCTAGCGTATTTCTCGATACCAGCCGCAGCTCAGTTCCAAAAAATAATTCGAAGCTTCACCTAATCAGTCATTCTTTATCGAATTTATTTCGTCGCGCTCTGTTAGGTTAAAATGCAACGCGACCCCGACCTTACCCTCGACGAGCCTTCGCTGATGCTTGCAGATGAATTAGCTCCGTCGGGTAATTCGCAGATTTACTCGGCAGATGAAGGCCGACACAAAAACGCCTCGCCACATGCCAGCATTGTAATACACAAAACCCTGTCGAATTGATCTCTTCGACAGTAAGGGCGAATTACCTACCAGCACAAACCACGACGCCTTTGAGCCTTCGTGACAAATTTATTTTTAATGCCTTTGTGACAGCCCTATTGTATTTTATTATCTCAAACATTTATGCTAACTTTATATCATTGTCAAATCATTAAATCTTAACAAGCATGGATTTTAAACAATTAACAAGCATGGAATACTGGAAAGATTCAACAAGTGAATTATTAGCCTGGATGATTAATTTTTTACCTTATTTCTTTCTACTGTTAATTATACTATTTGTATCGTTTAGGCTAGTTAACTTTTTCTTGAAACGTATGTCTTCATTCTTTATAAACAGAGCTATTCATAGCGAAACAACCAATGAATTTGAAGCTGAAAAAAGAATAAAAACACTTATTGGTATTTTAAGAGGAATTTTCAAGATAGTGATTTGGTTAATTGTGATTTTCATGCTTTTGAAACGAATCGGTCTTGATATAACACCCGTACTTGCCGGTGCAGGTATTCTTGGACTGGCTATTGGTTTTGGAGCTCAGGAACTAGTTCGCGACTTCATCTCGGGCTTTTTCATCTTGCTTGAAAACCAAATACGAGCAGGCGACGTAGCCATAATTAACGGAACCGGCGGCCTGGTTGAAAAAATTGAACTTCGCACTACTACGCTACGCGATTTTTCGGGTGTAGTACACGTGTTTCAAAACGGTAAAATCAATACCATTTCAAACATGACCAAAGAATGGTCGGCCATGGTGCTTGATATGGGAGTTGCCTATAAAGAAGACCCGGATAAAGTAATGGATATTATGACAGAAGTGGGTAATGAAATGCAAAATGACGAAGTGTTTGGCCCTAAAATTCTTGAACCCATAGAAATGATTGGCGTGAACGACTTTGGAGACAGTGCCGTAGTAATACGAGCCCGCTTCAAAACTAAACCCATAGAACAATGGAGCATTGGGCGCGAATACCGTAAAAGGTTGAAAAAAGCATTCGACAAGGCAGGTATTGAAATCCCATTCCCACACCGTACCGTTTATTGGGGAGAAGAAATTAAACCGCTAAAAACTAAAGCCGAATAATGAAGCGAATATTAGTTACCGGGGGTGCCGGTTTTGTGGGCTCACATTTGTGCGAACGTTTGCTAAACGAAGGCAATGAGGTAATTTGTCTCGACAATTTTTTCACCGGCAAGAAATCAAAAATCATACACCTGCTCGTCAATCCTTACTTTTTACTGGTAAGGCACGATGTTACCCACCCCTACTTTGCCGAGGTCGACGAGATTTACAACCTTGCCTGCCCGGCATCGCCTGTACACTATCAGCTAAATCCCATCAAAACAGTGAAAACTTCGGTTATGGGAGCGGTAAATATGCTGGGGCTGGCCAAACGCGTGAAAGCAAAAATACTGCAAGCTTCGTCGAGCGAAGTGTACGGCGACCCTGCTGTTCACCCTCAAACCGAGAATTACTGGGGAAACGTGAATCCCATTGGAGTTCGCTCGTGCTACGACGAGGGAAAGCGATGTGCCGAGTCGCTTTTCGTGAGTTATCACCAACAAAACCATGTGAAAATAAAAATTGCACGAATTTTCAACACTTACGGCCCCAAAATGGAGCCCGACGACGGACGGGTGGTTTCCAATTTTATAGTTCAGGCCTTGAAGGGCAACAACATCACAGTATTTGGTCACGGAAAGCAAACCCGGAGCTTTCAATACATTACCGACCTTAACGAAGCTTTGATTCGATTGATGAACACCGGCCCTGAATTTACTCAACCGGTAAATATTGGAAACCCTGTAGAGTACACCATACTCGAGCTTGCACACGAAATAATCGAAATTACCGGCTCAAAATCAAGAATTATTTTCAAAGCGCTACCCGAGGACGATCCCACGCAAAGGCAACCTGACATTACACTTGCAAAAAAGCACCTCAACCATTGGGAACCCAAAGTGGCGCTTCGTGAAGGCTTGACTGAAACCATCGTGTATTTCGACAAGTATTTACAAGGGAAATAAACAGGCTTGCGTTATTTATTCAGTTTTGTGTTGTATTACTCGTATTGTATAATTTAAATCTTATCACCCCATTTATATTTCCAGCTAAACCAAGGTAGAACCG
>SKHV01000117.1 GCA_007116765.1 Prolixibacteraceae bacterium
TAAAATAAATACCCAAAGAAAAATCGCTGATAGCTATCGGGATTGCTTCCCTGCCCGTCCGGCAGGCGGGGTTTTTGTTTCAAGGCAAAAATGAAGAGCCCAGCCGGCTAGAGGCGAAAAGTAAGCCCAACGGAGTTGCTATGTTCTGTGATAAAGCAGTAACAAAAGAAATAGGATTATGAAATTATTTTATCCGACAACAATGATTATTCACGGAAAAAACTTCAACCGTAATGAAGGAGATACAAAGAGGAAACGAGTTTACGAGATCTTCGAACCCATTTGAAAATAATAATTTCGTGAGAAAAGCGGGCTGGCGAATTCTTCAAACTCATTTGACTCTTTTTGTTGAGGTCAAAACATGTTTCGTTTGAATAAGCACTGTTTGTTTTCTTTCACCTTGAAAAGAATGCTTCATAAAATAAATCAAAAAACTTATCTTAGAATATTATTGTTACAATATCCAAATATTAAGATGCAGTGGAAAGACATAGGCATGGCTTTTAGGGTAACATTTACCAACACTGTTTTCACGCAAAAGCAGGGGTTACAGCCAGAGTTGCAGCCAGAGTTACAGCCAGAGTTACAGCCAGTACTTCAACGAGAGTTACAAAATGAGACTCTATATAGTCTAACGCTATATCATTTGGATGAAACTCCTCTAAATACAAGAGAGTTGTCTTTGAAAATGAATCAAAAGGAGATTTCCGGTCAATTGAGAAAAGTAATTCGAAAGTTGCACAATGATAATTTAATTGAAAATTCTATCTCAGGATCACCAAACCATCCAGCCCAGAAGCATCAATTAACCATTACGGGTAAAGTGTTTTTAACATTTCTGAAAGAAGGTAAAAACAACAAAAGCTAATCTAAATGATTGTTCAATTAAATCATTGGAACATGAAAGACATAGGCATGGCTTTTAGGGTAGCATTTGTAAATTTAGCTTATACTGAAGAAACACTCACACAATCAGACGGTAAGGCAAGGAATAAAACTGTGGGAGAAACTGCGGGAAAGAAAAATTCTAACAGCACAAAACGGATATTGGATGCAATTAGAGAGAACAAAAACATTACACGAGAAGAGCTTTCTTCAATAACAGGTTTATCTATACGAGGCGTTGAATACCAGATTGACAAATTAAAGAAACAACACCGACTTAAACGTATCGGTTCCACAAAAGCCTGACATTGGAAAATTCTAAAGGAGAAATAAACTCATTGTCACACAAAAGAGACTTAAGCTCCTTATTTATCAGTTCAATTCTATATGGTTTTTTGCAATAAAAAAGCCTCCCACATCTGTGAGAGGCTCAAAAAACTATCCCCCAAACTAAAACGCCAATCTAGATAAGATTGAACCCTAAAATTAAAACTTTATTTTTGCTTATCCAATTCTACATTCAGAAGTAATTCATACATGTGCAGACATTAGTGCAAGGGTTGTAGGTCAATATAGAATAAAGTCAAATACTTTCAAGCTAAAACCTATAACTGATTTTTCACCGGTTTTCATAAAAAATGGAATAGTTTTATTTGAATATTGTTAAATTTGAAAGTTAAAAAACTAATCCGGCAAACCAACATGGACAATATTTTACCGATTGGCAACTTGCAGTTTTAAAAACCAAACACAACATTTTCAATACATTTTAATGAACGCAGAACAACTTAAACAACTCGAAAACCAATTGTGGGAAGCGGCCGACCAGCTTCGAGCCAACAGCAAGCTTACCGCTACCGAATACAGTTTCCCCGTGTTGGGGATTATCTTTTTACGGCACGCTTACAACCGTTTTATCACAGCCAAAGCAATCATTGAAGAAAACTTGCCCGTGCACCCGCAACGCGGACGGCGCACTATTAACAAAGACGATTTTCAACATGCCAAAGCCATCTTCCTGCCCGAAAAATCGCGCTGGGATTACCTGTCTTCCTTACCCGAAGGCTCTGACCTGGGCGACATACTCGATGATGCCATGCGGAGCATTGAGGCCGAATACGAGGTGTTGCTCGATGTGCTGCCTAAAAGTTATTCCCTGTTCGAGAAAGACCTGTTGCAGTCGCTCATCCGTATTTTCAACACCGAGTTACTCACCAACGTTTCGGGCGATGTGTTCGGACGTATTTACGAATACTTCCTCAACAAATTTGCCATGAGCGGCGCCCAGGAAGGCGGCGAATTCTTTACCCCTCCTTCGCTGGTAAATGCTATTGTAAACATCATCGAACCCAATCACGGCACAGTCTTGGATCCTGCCTGCGGGAGTGCGGGCATGTTTGTACAAACCGGGCACTTTATTGAAGAAGAAGGTTTTAACCCGGCCGAAAAAGTCACTTTCTACGGACAGGAAAAAGCCGACACCAACACCAAACTGTCGAAAATGAACATGACGGTTCATGGCATGGATGCCTCAAGCCTGCAAGGGAACACCGTATCCACCCCACGAACCCCATCATTGCTGATTGCTTGAGGCTCGGTAACTTTGCCACAAAAATTTCATGGATAA
>SKHV01000310.1 GCA_007116765.1 Prolixibacteraceae bacterium
ATAACAAAATAGTAGTAGGAATTACTCAAGGCGATATAAATGGGATAGGATACGAGGTGATAATCAAAGCCTTATCTGATAACCGCATCAATGAATTTTGTACTCCTGTAGTATATGGTTCACCTAAAGTAGCCGCATATCATAAAAAAGTACTCGATTTCGAAAGTGTAAACTTTTATCAGGTACGAACAGCTGCCGATGCCGATGCCGAAAGAATAAATATTGTAAACTGTTGCGACGATAACGTGCGGGTAGAACTTGGAAAGAGTAACCCCCAGGCAGGCGAGGCTGCTTACATGGCAATTGAGCAGGCTGTGACCGATTTAAAAGAAGGTAATATTGACGTATTGGTTACTGCTCCTATTAACAAACAAAGTATTCAGTCCGATATTTTCAACTTTCCGGGACATACTGAATTTTTGGCCAGCCAGTTCGAAGCCAGCGATTCGCTAATGCTGCTAATATCAGACTCGTTAAAAGTGGGTGTGGTTACAGGACACCTTCCGGTTAAACAAATCTCAGAAACAATCAGTGTTGAATTGATAATATCAAAAGTGAAAATATTGCACGATACACTTATTCGTGACTTTGCCTGTACCAATCCGCGTATTGCTGTGTTGGGTCTTAATCCGCATGCAGGCGATGATGGAGTGATCGGGGACGAAGAACAGGAAATAATAAAACCGGCGCTGAAGAAACTTTTCGACATGGGAATTACCGCCTTGGGGCCTTACCCTGCCGATGGCTTTTTTGGCTCAATGCAGCGTGATAAATTCGATGCCGTGTTAGCCATGTATCACGATCAGGGACTGGCTCCTTTTAAAGCACTCGCCTTCGACAATGCAGTAAATTATACCGCCGGCCTTTCCATTATTCGTACTTCGCCAGGGCATGGCACAGCATTCGATATTGCCGGACAAAATATAGCTTCGGGCGATTCTTTTAGGCAAGCAATTTACACCGCTATCGATATTTTTCGGAACAGAAAAAACTTTATCCAGCTCAATAAAAATAAACTTCGAAAATACGAAATCAACGCCAACGGTGAGTCCGACCATGTTGATTTAACTAAAGAAGATTCAGACATTTAGATTATGATAGAATACCTTAACGGAAAGCTAATTGAGCTAAATCCGGCTCATGTGGTTATCGACATAAACGGCATGGGTTATTTTGTACATATCTCACTCTCAACCTATACCCAGCTTAGCGGGCAGCAAAATGCAAGGCTTTACATTCACCAGGTTATCAGAGAAGACGCGCACTTGCTCTACGGCTTCCATAATACCGATGAGCGCGAGCTTTTTAGAATGCTGATTTCGGTTTCGGGGGTTGGTGCAAATACCGGCATGTTATTCCTTTCATCGCTTTCGGCAAACGAAATTAAATCTTCAATTGTTTCGGATGACATAAATAAACTTAAAAGTGTAAAAGGAATTGGCCTCAAAACTGCACAGCGAATTGTGGTTGAATTGAAAGATAAATTGGCAAAAGAACCATTAAACGCAAACATTTTTTCAGTTGAAAACAATACATGTCGCGATGAAGCGTTATCTGCATTAGTAACTCTTGGTTTTGCCAGGAAAAATGCCGAAAAGGTTATTGATATGACGCTAAGTAAAAACCCCGACTTTAAGGTGGAGCAAATCATAAAAGAAGCCCTGAGGCACATGTAAATTCCTTTTGCAATTTTGAAAAGATTTATACTAAACATACTGCTGTGTTTTACCCTTGGTTTTGTGGTTACATGCCACAAAGCTTTAGCCCAGGTTGACGGTAATGTCGATGATGATTCTCAGGGAACATCATCGGTTAATTTGCCTTTTCCCTTTAGCGACGAACCCGAATTTCAATATCCGAATCAATCGCAAAACAGGCCACTGTATCTTGGTCGTCCATCAAACATTGAACGCAAGATAGAATACGACCCCGAAACCCGGCAATACATAATTTACGAGCGTGTAGGCAATATGTACTACCGCCTGCCCAAGACCATGTCATTGTCGGAATACGTGAAATACGATTTTGACCAATCAGTAAAAGAATACTGGAAAAGCCGCTCAACTTCCGAAACCGTAACTGTTCAGCAACAACAGCAAACCGGTTTAATCCCTCAATTACACATCGAAAGCGAAGCATTCACCAATATATTTGGTAGCGATGTAATCGATATCAGGCCTCAGGGGTATGTGGAAGTGCAATTTGGACTTGAATCGAACTATTTTGGTGACGAAACTCTGCCCGAGAGACTTCGACGAGCAACTACATTCGACTTTCAAAACCAAATTAACATTAGCGTGAATGGTAAAATTGGTGAGAAAGTGAACATGGATTTCAACTACAACACCCAGGCGACTTTCGATTTCGAAAATAAAATGAACATGGAGTACAACGGTGGCGAAGACGAAATTCTGCGGCGTATCGAAGCCGGAAATGTCTCACTACCATTAAATGGATCACTTATTCAAGGCGGAACAAACCTCTTTGGTATAAAAACCGAAATGCAGTTTGGACGCTTAAATTTAACCACCGTTATTTCTCAGCACAAAGGCGAATCGCAGGTAATTGAAACCGAAGGGGGAGCACAAAAAACCAACTTCGAAATATTGGCTTCCGATTACGACGAAAACCGCCACTTTTTTGTTTCAAAATATTTCAGAGACCGATACAACCAGGCATTGAGTATGCTTCCCGTTATTCGCTCGCAAATTGTTATCAATCGAATTGAAGTTTGGGTTACTAACAAAAATCAGAATTTTACTTCGGCACGCGATATTGTAGCTTTTGTCGATTTGGGCGAACCTGAACCGTTCTTGACCAACAGTGTACCTGAATTTGCAGCTGGAGGATATGAGCATCCGGGAAATGCTGCCAATGGAATGTACTCGGCACTGATAAATAATTATAGTAATATACGTACCTCTTCGCAGGCAAATAGGGCACTTGACCCGCTTAAAACATACGGCTTTGAAATAGGCCGCGATTGGGATAAAATCGATCAGGCACGAAGACTCAACGAAAGCGAGTTTTCTTTTAATAGGCAACTAGGTTTTATTTCATTAAACTCTCCGCTAAATAACGACGAAGTGTTAGCCGTTGCTTTTGAATTTACGTATCGGGGCGATGTGTATCAGGTTGGTGAATTTACAAACAGTAATGTAGAAACAGGTGATGCTCTTATTTTGAAGCTGTTGAAAGGAACTACACTCAATCCCAATTCGCCTACATGGGACTTAATGATGAAAAACGTGTACAATCTTGGAGCCTATAGCCTTACACCAACCGATTTTGATTTTCAGGTACTCTATAAAAACGATTCTACAAATACTTACATCACTCATTTGCCTGAAGGCGAATTGCGCGACACTACTTTGCTGCGACTTATGAACCTTGATAATCTGAATTCTCAAAACGATTTTACCCCCAATGGCGATGGTGTTTTCGACTTCATTGAAGGCGTAACCGTGTACAGCCAAACCGGGCGAGTTATTTTCCCGGTGCTTGAGCCCTTTGGTGCAAATGTAGCCAATAATCTTAGCGATCCCGAATTGAAAGAAAAGTATGCCTATACTTCGTTATATACTCAAACCAAAACCAATGCCGAACAGGATTTTTCACGTAATAAATTTGCACTTGTGGGTTCGTATAAGGGATCATCGGGCTCCGAAATAAATCTCAATACCTTTAACCTGGCACCGGGTTCGGTAGTGGTTAGCGCAGCAGGCCAAAGACTTACCGAGAATATTGATTATGTGGTAGATTATGCCATAGGACGAGTAAAAATTATTAACGATGGCCTTATCGAAGCCGGAACACCAATACAGGTTTCAACCGAAAGCCAGGAGCTTATTTCAACACAACGAAAAACAATGGTGGGAACCTATGCCAGCTATTACCTTTCTGACAAAATGAATATTGGCGGAACCTTGCTTTATATGAACGAGAGGCCAATTACCAATAAAGTTTCGATGGGGCAGGAGCCGGTATCGAATTTAATGCTAGGACTCGACTTTCAATATCGCGATCGCTCAGAGTTCCTTACCGATTTGGTAAACTATCTACCATTCTACAAATCAGACGTGGCTTCAAGCATTTCGCTCGAAGGTGAAGTTGCTCGATTAATTACCGGAAACTCACGCACAACCGGAAACCAAATTTATATCGACGATTTCGAAGGCGTTGAAACATCCTATTCTTTTTTGAACCCTCTCGGTTGGCATTTGTCGTCGGCACCACAGCATCAGCCCGACAAATTTCCTGAAGCCAATTTGCACGACGACTTGGCCTATGGTTATAACCGTGCACGACTTGCCTGGTATTATGTTGACAGGGAAGTGTTCAACTCTCCCTCGAGCAAGTTTATGCCGGCATACATGCGAGCTAACCCCGATTTAATTTCGAATCACTACAGCCGCTCAATCAATGTACGCGAAATTTTCCCCGGCAGGCAAATCCCGCCGGGTTCACCTACATACATCAACGCACTAAATCTGGCGTTTTACCCAAGCGAAAAAGGTCCCTACAACTTCGATACCGAACCTCACCCTCTGTACTCGGCAGGTGTTGATGAAAACAACATGCTTCGCCGGCCTGAAACACGGTGGGGAGGAGTTATGCGAGATATCAGAACACCAAACTTTGAAGCTTCAAACATCGAATATGTAGAGTTTTGGTTGCTCGACCCTTTTATTTATGATGAAGGCACACACGATGGAGGAGACTTGTACATTAACCTCGGAAATATTTCAGAAGACATTTTGCGAGACTCAAGAAAGTCATTTGAAAATGGCTTGCCCATTGGCGATAACGACGATAATGTAGAATATACCACATGGGGTAGGGTTTCCACAAAAACTCAGATGGCAGTAGGTTTCGAAAACGATGCAAACAGCCGTCGTTATCAGGATGTGGGACTCGATGGTTTGAACGACGATGCAGAGGCTCTACACTTTTCACATTATCTCGATAAATTGCAGGATATACTTTCTCCCGATGCATGGGACAAGGTAGTAGCCGACCCTTCGAAAGATAATTTCAGATACTATCGCGGCACTGAGCTTGACGAAATGGAAGCTTCGGTTTTTGAACGTTATAAGTATTACAATAACCCCGAAGGAAACTCACCTACACAAGGAATGAGTACCGAGCCCTATTCAATGGTAGGTAAAAACGAACCCGATACCGAAGATATTAATGGCGACAATACGCTCAATGAACTTGAGGCCTACTACCAATATCGTGTAAGTATACGCCCCGAAGACATGCAAGTAGGGCAAAACTTTATTGTTGATAAAGTTAGTCGCACTGTGGAGTTGCCCAACAACGAACTAGAAACAGTAGACTGGTATCAATTTAAGATTCCGGTTAAAAACGAAAATGCTTATGAGCGAGTGGGCGATATATACGATTTTCGTTCCATCCGGTTTATGCGTATGTTTCTTACAAGCTTTGAAGATTCGGTAATGTTGCGTTTCGGTACCTTTAACCTTGTGCGCTCCGATTGGCGAAAAGATATTACTCCAATTTTGGAAGAAGGCAGTAATGAATCTTCCGATGCAACATTCGAAATTTCTTCAATAAATATTGAAGAGAGTGCAAACCGTACACCAATAAATTATGTGCTGCCTCCAGGAATTGAACGCGAACAGGATCCATCGAGCCCCACTTATCTCGAGATGAATGAGCAGTCGATGCTAATGAAAGTTCATGACCTTGAGACAGGCGACGGACGTGCCGTGTATAAAACGGTAGGTATGGATCTGAGACAATTCAAGCGACTACAAATGGAAGTACATGCCGAAGCAATTGACGGTTATCCGCTAAACGATAACGAGGTTTCGGTATTTATCCGTTTAGGTTCCGACAGAGATAACTTTTATGAATACGAAATCCCGTTAAAGCTTACACCTGTACCGGCAACCTCATACAACAACGATATATTAGCCGACAGGCAAGCAGTATGGCCTGAAGAAAACCGTTTGTCTGTTGATTTGACCAAATTTTCGAGTTTGAAAATAAACCGCGATGAGGCTGCATCCCGGGCTGGGACAAATGTTAGACGCAACCAGATTTACGAAGAATCCGATACTGAATCCCCAAATGGTAAAAATATAATCAGAGTAAAAGGAAATCCCACACTCGGAACAGTTGATGTAATACATATAGGAATCCGAAACCCGAAAAGGAATAATCTGGGGCCAAAATCAGTAGAGGTATGGGTCAACGAATTACGTGTAAGCGATTTCAACCAACGTGGTGGATGGGCTTCGAGCGGACGTATGTCGGTTCGACTTGCCGACTTGGCAAACGTTTCCATGTCGGGACGTACTCAATCAGTTGGCTGGGGTAGCATTGATCAGCCGGCTGCCATGCGCAGCCTCGAAAACCGATATCAGTTCGATATTGCAGCCACAGCCGATGTGGGTAAAATTGTGCCCGAAGTAGTTGGACTGCGTATGCCTGTATTTTATAGCTATTCGCAAAATGTAGCCACACCTGAGTACAACCCTTTAAGTACCGATGTGAAAATGTCAGATGCGCTCGATTTAATAGATTCTCCCGAAGAAAAGGATGATTTATTGGCAATTTCACAAGACGTGGTAACCCGGAAAAGCTTCAATGTAAACAATGTAAGGGTTGAGCCCCAAAGAAAGAATACTGAGCGCAAACCTTTGCCTACCGATATCGAAAACTTCTCGGTATCGTATGCTAAAAATGAACAGGTAGCCCACAATATCGACATAGATAATTATTTGCAGCGAACCGAAAGAGGTGTTTTCAATTATAATTATACCCGTCAGGCAAATTACATAACTCCTTTGAATAATATCGATTTTTTGAGACCCAAGGCATTTGCATTACTGCGTGATTTCAACTTCTCGCTTTTACCCGAAATGGTTGCTTTCAGAACCGATTTGACTCGCAGGTACAACGAACGAACCATGCGCGATAATTCAGGTTTCAGTGTTGAAATGCCCACTACCGTACAGAAAGATTTTTTATGGAACCGCTATTTCGATTTCCGCTATAATTTGTCCCGTGCTCTTCGGGTTGACTTTACTAATCGCAGTGTGGCACGTATTGATGAACTCGACGGAGTGATGAATCGTGAACTGTATCCCGACCAATACGAATTGATGCTCGATGAAATTTATCGCAACTTGGCTGCCTTTGGTCGTCCGGTTGATTATGAGCATACCCTTACTGTTGACTACCGTTTGCCTATTAACAAATTACCCTTACTCGACTGGACCTCGGCCAGTGTAAATTACCGCGGTGGTTACGATTGGCTTGCCGGACCACAACTGGCACAGCGTACCGGCGAAGAAGCAGTTGAAGTAGGAAATACAGCAGGCAATAATATGAATCTGCGCTTAAACGGAAACTTGAACTTCCTTACATTGTACAATAAAGTACCCTATTTGCGCGACATCAATTCAAGATTCCAGTCGTCGAGACAGGCTTATGGTTCACGGGCACGCCAGCAGCAAACACAACAAAGAACTCAGGCTTCTGATGAACCCAAACGAACCAAGGAGGTTAAATATACTGAACGAAGAGTTGCTTTCAGACCTGATGTTCCGAAATCGATATTTCACAGGCTCGACACCCGCGACGTACAGGTTGAACTTACTAATGAACGTGGTGAAGTGGTTGAAGGTGAAATGACAATTGTAGATGAAAACAGGGTTAACTTTAAAACCGAAACCGCGGTGCGCGAAGGAAATGTTGTAATTACAGGAACAAGAGAAATTGATGAGTTGTTTGTAGAAAAAGCATTGGCATTTTCAACACGAATGCTAATGGGAGTTCGCTCCTTGCGCGTGACCTATAATTTAACCGGTGCCACTCAACTACCAGGATTTTTACCCGAACCTTACTTGTTTGGTATGCGTAACGACGAAAGTACAAATAACGCTCTGGCACCCACAATTCCTTTTTTACTGGGATGGCAAAACAGCGACTTTGCTCTGGAAGCTGCCCGCAATGGATGGATTACAACCGACAATTCAATTCAAAAAGAATACTTATTGCAAAACAGTGAAACATGGAACTTTGCCATGCAATTTGAACCTATTGCAAATATCCGTATCGACCTTACTGGAAACAGGCGCGAATCGAAAAACCTGAGCAGTTTCATTAATTATAATGAAGATAATCTGGATTTTGAATTACTCAATGGCAAAGAAATGGGTAACTTCGACATGACTATTTTCACTTTAAGGACTATGTTCCGAGATGGTCTCTCGGGCGATGAAAAACAGTCGGAAGTGTTCGACGAATTCAGATATCGAAACCGCGAGGTAATTGCCAATAGGTTAAATCAGGAACGAGGATGGGTTGAAGGCGAAGGTTATAGGAATAACCCGAACGAAACAGTGCAGGGTGTTTCTCAAAATTCAACCGATGTAATAATTCCTGCGTTTTTAGCAGCATATACCGGTTCCGACCCCGAGAAAATTGCGCTTACTGCTCGTCCCGGTTTATCATCAATTAGGCCTAACTGGCGAATAAACTTCAATGGTAATCCTCAGCGGATTGAATGGCTAAGTGGATTTGTGCACTCGCTGAATTTCAATCACAGCTACCGTTCAACATACAGTATTGGTCGTTTTGAAACCAATTTGGCCTACCAGCCTGATCAGGATGGCCTAAGCTGGGTGCGCGACGGCGACATGTTTGTGCCACAACTCGATATTACATCGGTTAACATTCAGGAATCGTTTAATCCTCTAATAAACGTCGATGTAGGTTTTCACAATAATCTCAGTACACGTTTCGAAATACGTAAAACCAGAAATCTCAACCTCGATTTTGCCGCTAACCAACTTAACGAAATGGTACGCGACGAATTTAGCGTGGGAGTGGGTTATCGCTTGTCGGGGCTCGATATGATACTGCGTACCCGTCAGAGCTCACAGGAACTATCCAATGACATTAACCTGAGACTTGATGTAACTGGTAGCAACTACAAAAATGTGCTGAGAAAAATCGACATGTTGGATGGTGAACTCAGTGGTGGTGTGCGTGTATTATCTTTCGACTTTCAGGCCGATTACATGGCAAGCGATAAGCTGAATGTGAAACTATACTATCAGTATAATCTCAATAATCCGCACAGTACTATTAGCGGATTCAGGCGTACGAACACAAAATTTGGGCTGAGTTTTAACTTCACCATAATGTAAACAACCTTGAAAACTGATAGTTACTGTCGAATACTGGTATTGCCTTTTATGGCACGCGGATGATAAGGACAATGCTTGCACCCGTTGCCGCAGCACCAGCCCCTTTCAGTCAGGTATTTCGCAGTCATAATCCGGTAGCCTTCTTTACTTAAATAAAAATCAATTCCTTCAGTCAGGTCGTCGTTGTATCCAATATCGTCTATGCTGTACATGTTGTTCTTTTCATTAATGAAACTTCCATTTTATCTACGGAAATATATGATGTGAATTCTGGTGCATGTTATGAAATGTGTTGCATAACATACTCTAAAGAAAATACCTAAAATTAAGTGTTTGAATTAGGCATTTAAGCAATAATTTGTTTATAAGAACAAGGAGGCTTGTTTATCATTCGCATCATGAGATTCTCAAATAACCCCTCCTTCATATTGCTGCGATTAAAT
>SKHV01000055.1 GCA_007116765.1 Prolixibacteraceae bacterium
CACTTTTCACAATTCCCAAATTAATGAACCGTTCAAGATCAAGCGTTTCTCCTTCTACAAAAAACTCCTCAAAATCCTTTTCTCCTGTTGTATCACTTTTTGTGAATAAACAGGGCCATTTTTTTTCATTAGGCAGCGTTGCCACCAATTCACGCGCTTCATCTTCAGAAGAGCAAGCGTATGGCTCATACCCAAGCATACGCAAGTACTTTTCGGCAATTTCAGCAAAGGTAATCAAATGAAGATCCTCGCTTAATTTTGGAAAAAATATATCCCTATTATCGCCCAATAGGCAAGACATAAGGCACAACTCACCTGACTCTTGTGGCGTTACAAAATACCGCTTAATATCACTTGGAGCCACGATGGGCTGTCGCTTTTGAATTCTTTGATTAAAACCATGTAACAATGACCCATCTGAAAAAGCAACATTGGCAAACCGAGCCGTTGAAATATTTATTCCATGGCTTTCACGCATCAGATAAAGCTCCATAATGCGCTTTGAGGCTCCCATCATATTCACCGGATTGGCTGCTTTATCCGTAGAAACACAAAAGTATTTCTTCGTCCCCTTTTCCTTTGATTGCTGAATGGTTTTAATCGTATTTAGAATATTCACTTCAATCATCCGCATCAACGTAAAAGGATCTTTTTCACTCCGAACGTGTTTTAATGCAGAAAGATTGAGAACATAGTCATAGTCGCCATCTTCTTTGATAAAAGCATCATATATAGGAGACCCAATATCCAAAGCAAAGGTGCGGAAATCGCCATCGATGTATCCATACGTACTCCGGATATCTCGAACCAGTTCCACCATGTTGTTTTCACTTATGTCAACAACGTGAAGTTTCTTGGGATTGCGTTTAAATATCTCTTTAGTTACAGCCTGCCCAATAGAACCGGCACCACCTATAACCAGAAAAGAGGAAGACGTAACTATGTTTATTAACTCATCTTCATTTGCTTTTATGTCTTTTATAAAAAGTGGTTGTGTTCTTCCAATAAAATTTAATGTATTCATTTTTTAATTACACTATGAATTAATGATTAAAATTAAAATACCACTCGGCAAATCTTTTAATACCGATCTCTATCGTTGTACTAGGGCAATATTTAACATCTTGAATAAGGTCATCAACATTCGCCCAAGTAGCTTCCACGTCTCCATCTTGAATAGGCATAAACTTTTTTTCTACAGTAGTTCCGAAAGTATCTTCTATTATATTAATGAATTTTAAGAGCTCTACAGGAGAATTATTTCCAATATTATACACTTTATAAGGGGCTGAGGTATCTCTAATTGGTTTTTTAGCTAATTCATTACCACGCACAGGAGGCTGATTTACAACGGCAATAATACCATCGACTATATCATCCATGTATGTGAAATCACGCGTCATTTTGCCATTATTAAACACTTTAATGGGTTTATTCTGCCTAATAGCTTCTGCAAATAAATAGTATGCCATATCAGGTCTTCCCCAGGGACCATAAACAGTAAAAAAACGTAAACCTGTTGAGGGTATACCATAAAGATGGCTATATGTATGAGCCATCAACTCATTTGCCTTTTTAGTAGCCGCATAAAGGGAGATGGGGTGGTCTACATTATCTTCTGTTGAAAATGGCATTTTTGTATTCATTCCATATACACTTGACGAGCTTGCATAAACTAAATGTTTAATTGCATTTTTTCTAGATACCTCAAGTATATTTCCAAAACCAACAAGGTTAGATTGAATATATGCTGATGGGTTTTCCAGAGAGTACCTAACCCCTGCCTGAGCAGCCAAATGAACTATCATATCAAAATTTTCATTTTGGCACAGTGAAAAAAGTTCTGCCTCATCCTCAAGATTCATTCGAACAAAACAATAGTTTTCATACTTTATGCTTTGTGTTTTTCGATGCCATTTACAGTCAGATTCACTAATTCCAGCTTCAGTCAATCGGGCAAATTTAAGCTTTGGGTCGTAATAATCATTGATATTATCAATACCAACCACTTTGTCCCCTCGCTCTAATAAAGCGTTAACCAAGTGGAAACCTATGAATCCAGCGGAACCGGTAACGAGGATTTTTTTCATTTCGATATGTTTAATTGCTTACACGTATAATCTCTTTGTAAAAAAACGATTGTACAAACAAACATCTACAACCTCCCATCTACCAAACTTCTATCCAAAAACCCCTTCGTATCAAACACCACGGTTTCGCCGGCGGATTTGATGGTATTGAAGTCGATGGTTTTGAATTCGTTGTGGGCTACGGCAATGATGATGGCCTGGTAATTGTCCCCGTTGAGTTTTTTGAGGATATCGATATTGTATTCGTGTTTCACTTCTTCGGGATCCGCCCAAGGGTCGTGGATGTCTACGTCCAAACCAAATTGATCGAGCTCGTTATAAATATCGATCACTCGGGTGTTGCGAATGTCGGGGCAGTTTTCTTTAAAGGTAAAACCCAGAATAAGGGCTTTGGCACCTTTGATGGTCTGTCCTTTTTC
>SKHV01000493.1 GCA_007116765.1 Prolixibacteraceae bacterium
AAAACCATTGAAAGGCCTTTGGCTATAAAAAAGAAAGCCGTTAGCACTAAAATGATTGTGGCTCCCGAAGGCAGGTTGGTGTAATACGATATCATTAGTCCGCTAATCATTCCGATAAATCCAATCAGAACCGATGCAAACAAAATGGACTTGAATTGTTTGGTGAATAAATTGGCAGTAGCTTGTGGCAGGGTTAGCAGCGAAAGAATTAGAATTACTCCCGAAACCCTTATTCCCGAAACAATTACAAGTGCGCTAAGCACAATTAACAGGTAATTGAAAAGATCGACAGGAAGGTTACGTGCCCGTGCAAACTCTTCGTCGAACGAAATCATTATAATTGCACGGTAAAACAGCAGAAATATCACAATGACGGTGAGTGAAACAATTCCCATGAAAATTAAGTCGGAGGGAAGTACAGCCAAAATGCTTCCAAACAGAAAGCCAATTAAATTTGGAGCATAGCCGGGTGTAATGGCAATAAAAATTATACCTATGGCCATGCCAAGCGACCACCAAATGGCTATCGACGAGTCCTGTCTAATATTTCCCTTCAGTGTAAAATAATTAATGCCCAAAGCCGAAAAAACCGAAAAAACAGCTGCGCCCAATATTGGATTCAGTCCAAGAAAATAGGCAATGCCAATTCCTCCAAACGAAGCATGAGTGATACCACCGCCAATAAATACCATGCGGCGTGCAACAATGTAGGTTCCTATAATGCCACACGAAATGGCGGTTAAAGTAGCCGCTAAAAGTGCATTGGTGAAGAATTTATATTGAAGTAGTTCAAGCATTTTAGTGTTTTTCGGTTAATGTGAATGAGTACCTAATACGGTATGAGGTACTTCGCCGTGTGTAATTATTTGTATGGGGCAATTGTATGCCGCAAGTTGCTTGGCCGAAATGACGTTCGACGGGTGCATGTGCAAATTTCTGCTTACGCACGCAATACTTTTCACGTGAGAGGTAATTGTACCTAAATCGTGCGAAACTAAGAGAATGGCCATTCGTTTATTTAACTCTTTAAGTTTGGCGTACAATTCACTTTCAAATTTATTGTCTACAAAGGTGTTGGGCTCGTCGAGTATCAGTAGTTTTGGCTCCGAAATTAAAGCGCGACCCAGAAAAACACGTTGCATTTGTCCGCCCGAAAGCTCACCAATGGGTTTCCGTGACAAGTGCAAAATTCCCAGTTCATCCATTATTTGCTTCGCCTTTTGTTTTTTGTTGCTGCTAAGCTTTCTTAGCCAGTTTTCGTGGCCTGCAAAGCCCGACAATACAACATCGGATACCGAAACCGGAAAGCTTTGATCGAACTTATTGACCTGCGGCAGATAGCCAATGTCGCTTCCCCTGTCTTTGAGCTTTTCCGAAAAGCTAATTTTCCCTTTAGTGGGCGATACCAGTCCTAATATTGCTTTAAGTAAGGTAGTTTTTCCACCGCCGTTGGGGCCAATTACACCAATGAAATCATTGTGTTGAATTTGCATTGATGCACTTTCGAGAGCCACAACACTCCCGTACTTCACGGTGAGTTCTTTTATTTCAACTAAAACACTCATGATTTTTTGAGCCGGTTATTGAGCCAGCGACTTTTTAATTTTATCGGCCATGGAATACATTTCGCTTATCCAGTCTTCTTCCAGCGGGTCAAGCATTTCCACTGTGGCTCCAATTTCGTGAGCTATGGCAGTGGCCTGCGCAGTTTCAAATTGCGATTGCACAAATATTGTATTGATGTGTTTTTCGCGAGCGGTGTCCACAATTTTTTTCATATGAGCTGTGCTTGGGGTTTTACCCTCGTACTCAACCGACAATTGTTGCAAGTGATAGTCGCGGGCAAAATACCCCAGCGAGGGATGAAAAATCATGAACGACCGTTCGGTAGAGTCGGCCAGTAATGCTCTTATGTGGTTGTCGAGTGAGTCAATCTCATCTATAAACACTTTCAGGTTGCTTTCGAAAAGCGCCTTACTTTCAGGAAAATGTTTGCTCAGTGTACTACTAATTGTTCTCGACATGGTTTTTACATTCTCGGGCGAAGTCCAAATATGCGGGTCGGTGCCGTGGTTATGGGTATGATCGTTTTCGTCGCAGTGATGATCACTCACAAGTAAATCAATGCCTTTACTGTTCGATACATAATCCACGTCGGGGGCAGAATTGTTGAAACGGCTCATCCAGGGTTTCTCAAAACCCAAATGCCCTACATAAAAATAAATCACCGAATTCGAAAGTTCCTGAATTTGGCGCGGTGTGGGTTCATATTCTTCGGGGCTTATTCCGGGGGGAACCATAATGTTAACTGAAACAAGTTCTCCTGCAATTTTTTCAACAAAAAATTTCTGAGGAGGAATGGTTACCGTAACAATGGGGCTATCATCGCTTTGCTTATTTTGTTGACATGCGAATGCTGTGATAGCAATTACAAACAACAGCAGTATTCTTTGTACTTTCATTAGTAAATCTATTTTGGTTTATTTAAAAATAAAAAATAACATAACAAGTTTGTGCAAATTTAGTTTTTAATTTTTGCTTTTGTCCTGCTTACGTGTAGGAACCGGATCGTAACCGTGTGTGCCCCACGGATGGCATTTTGATAAACGATTCATACCCAGCCAAAACCCCTTGAAGGGTCCATGTATCTTGATGGCCTCGATCATATACGTTGAGCAGGTGGGCACATGGCGACACGATGTGGGTGTGAGTGGCGAAATTGCATATTTATAAAAGTACACCAATAACAGTAGTGGATAGCTGATTATTTTTTTTATGATTTCGGCCAGTTTCTTCATTTTATAAAATCGCGGTATAAAAGACTGGGTTGAATGCCTTTATTGTTCTGATATTTTCCGCTTTTGTATTGTTCGTAGTCTCCCAGTATGCTGTGATAGTAAATTTGACATATTTCTACATTGGGGAAAATTCTGATCGGCTGTACGCAAAATATTTCCAGTGTCCAGAAACCCGAGAAACCTACATCGCCAAAACCTGCGGTTACGTGTATAAATAGTCCCAGCCTGCCAACCGATGAGCGCCCTTCGAGCATGGGTACCAGTTTTTCGGTGCGTGTATGTTCAACTGTACGCCCCAGGTATAGTTTGTTGGTTTCAAGCAAAAGTCCTTCCTCCGGAATTGTAATTTCGTGTGCTGTGTTTTCTTTTTTCATATCCAGCACATTTTCGTCATACACCATGAGCTTATTGTGTAACCTGAGGTTATAGCTGTTAGGATTGAGCTGTTCCCTATTGAAGGGAGTAATAAATATGTCGTTATTCAGCCGTTTTTCAATTTCTTTTCCTGAAAGAATCATTGCTTTAAAGTTTATTTGTTTTGTGGTTTGCAAATATAATCAGTTTAAACCTTTAGGCTGAAATTCGAAAGAATATTTATTTCGGTATTAATGCTATAATAATTTTATAAGAGTGAAACATGATGTTCCTACAATGCTCGCTTATATTTGTTGCTATAGTTTATTATTTCCTTTTTAATTGGGCTTGATTAAGCACTGTTCGCAATTTCACTAGGGGGGTAAAAATTATAGCATGGGGTGTATTTATTTGCAGAGCGCTTTATTTGCAATATATGTGATACACTTGCAATAAATATTACATCAATTTAGAAGTAATTTTTTGTTGACCCAAGAAAATATTGGCATTTTTAAAAAAATGTTTTTTACTAATTTTTAAACTTAGCAGTTATTAACTTAAACTTAGAAAAATTATGAAGTTTAGACTTTTACTCTTAATTATGTTTGTATGCGCAAGTGTGCTACACGCACAAGACGATGTGCCTCTTCACGAGCAAGAAGTAAATCACCCCGCCAGGGAGTTTGCATACAATCAATTGATTATCTCGGAAGCGAGATTAGACGCAGGTCACCTTCCTTACGTTGAAATAACAAACGTTGGAGATGTAACCATTAATTTGAAAGATTTCGAATTGGGTAATGTTGACCCTTGGAATGATCCTTATTTTCCACCACAAGATCGCTGGCTTATGTTACCCGATCATGAATTGGCTCCCGGAGAATCTTATGTACTAGCCAAAGTGTTTGACTGGCATAGGCACATGAATATAGTAGATCCGGTTGAATATGGATTCATTACCCAAAAGGAAATGTGGCATGTTGCCGACTTCCATCTTCATATTGCTGAAGCTCCCGGGGCATCGTTGAATAATCCTGCTCCAAACGACAGTGTTATGCTTGGTGGTAATGTACTAGAGTCATGGGGTGGACGCGGATGTTATTTTATCCGTCATCACTTTATCAATCCTGAAACCGGTCAAAAAGACTCGGTGGTGGTTGATGCTGTTAACGGTCTTTTCACCGGAGACAACGGACGCAGACCTCATGCCGGACCAGATAATGTTGCCGGTGTTGAAAATGGTACAGAGACTAGAATATTAGTTCGTAAAACAAGCGTTACTCAAGGTAACCTCGATTGGTTATCGGCTCGCGGTATCGATATTGAAGATTCAGAATGGTTGCCAATACGTATTCTTCCAGGACCCTATGGTGGTAATAACCGTAAAGTTTTCTGGACCTTGGGTAACCATGAAAACATTACTTTGAATGAGCAAACGGTACGTTCAAATACTGTTGACGTTGATTGGGATGCGAAAACAATGACTGTAGCTTGGGGTGCACGTAGAAATGACTCCATCATGGCAGAGTTTGAGTATCAACCCGGATTGGCCTGGTGGTATGAATTGAATAGTAATCCTGAAGATTCTGCTTATGTATCTGTTCGTACAGGCGATTTATTAACGCTAAAAGCCGTAGGTGAAGATCTTAATATCATGACTTTTGAGCTTACTGCTCTTCCTCCAACAGCTTCTGAAGCAAGAGTTGTTCCTTTAAATGCACGTGGTGGCGACGGTGGTTACTATCAGCCATTCCAGGTTACTGATGGCTTTCAACTGGATACAATTTATAGTGTACCATTTGCAGAGCGTGTAGATACTTTATTCAAATATTTGGAAAAAGCTCCAGCAGCTAATTGGGAAATTGTTTGGGTTGATGGCGTTGCACGTCCCGACCTTAAAGATGGCGATAAACTGAAAGTTACGTCAGAAGACGCAAGTACAACTAAAGAATACTACGTAAAGGTAACTGAGTTCAGACCAAACCGTAATCCCGAGTTGGCTTCAATTACATGGCCCGATATACCTGAGTTTTATAAAGGTATTTTTGGATGGGTAGGCGACACCATTCCTGGTTTCTCACCCACCCGTTTCAATTATGAAGTGGAAATTCCCATGGACGTAACAGGCGTACCTGCTTTTGTGGCTAAACCCGAGAATCCTAATACTAAAGTGGTTGTAGAGCGTGCGAAATCGTTCGAGGGCGAACGTGCCGATCGTACAACAAAAATTCATACTACTGCAGAGTTTGGTCCCGGTGCTGAAGGTAGATTCGAAAGGACTTACAACATTGTATTGAGACAAGAACAAGATCCAGATCATATACAATCATTCGAGGCAGAACCATTTTTCTCACAAATATCAATGCGTGAAAACTGGGGTAACGGATTTGTTGAAGTAGCTAACCCTGGAACAGAACCTCTCGATATGAGTCGTTATGTAATCGTACGCTCAAACAATGATCCTGTTACTGCAATTACTGAAAGTTCAGGTGATGATAACTGGGATAACCGTTTCCGTCGTTATGTACCCGGTTATATTTGGGCTGACGAAGACAGTTGGCAGTTAGAACCAGGTATATTGGTTGAGGATCTTGCAATAAACTCAATTGTTGACCCCGGTGGTGTATTTGCTATGGGTTGGTTGAATGCCAATATGGATAATGGACAACCACACCCGCGTCATGATAATTTGAATGTTAACTTCCATTCTGACTTCAACCCATGGGGGTATGAATTTAATGATGGTCAAATTGTAGCTCATGGCTGGATAAATGAGACTTTCCACCTGTATCGTATCGATAACGATTCTGTACTTCAAGGCCTTAAGCCGCTGGGCGATATCAATGATGTAACACACCTTGATGTATTTGGACATGGAGACGGAAATGACTGGGGATGGGTTGACGGTGTTGAAACCGGCCAAAACAGTGGTTTCATTCGCAAACCACATATCTATAGAGGTAATACCGTACCCGGTGCAGCATTTGGCGATGGAGAAACAGGATCGGAATGGGCATATACCAATATTGCTTACTGGGCAGCCAGGGGTTATGGATGGCCTATGGATCAGGTAATGAGCTCCGATGGTATTGGTTCTCACCAGCTTGACCCAATTACTGAGTATCTTTCAACAGTAACTTCTACTGCTTATATTGTGAGCAAAGGTTACAGTGACGATGAGTCAATCAGCTTTATCCAAACCGGAACAACTGTTGCTGACTTCCTTGCTAATTTGAATAAAGCAGATGAAGGGCAAGTATTGAAAGTGTACCGTAATGGAAACGAATTAGGTGATGCAGATGTAATACAAGATGGAGATGTTCTTTCGGTATATTCAGCCAACCAGTTCTTTGGTGAAGATATTGAAGTTGCTGAAGAGAATCAATACACTACATTATATGCTCTGAGCACATCAGATGATGGATTAGACAATAATGCATTGCTTACTTCAGGTGTTTATACAGTTACTGTAAATGGAAATGAAGGTACTATTGAAGGTTTCGATACCGATGCCACAATTCGCGAGGTTTATGACAATGTACAGGCTCCTGCAACTGCACACCTGTTCACTCAACACTTTGAAGATGGTGCTTACGCTCCCTTCCAAAAGTTGAATCTTGATACAGCTTATGTTGATGTATTGGTGAGCGACAAGGTTTACTTCGAAGTAACAGCACAAGACAAAACCACAAAAATCACTTATCAGTTAATTCCGAACAGTGAAGATAACGACGCTTATGTGCTTTCTTCTGTTTATCTTGTGAATCAAGAAATCAAAGAGATTTCTTATGTACCTAACAACACAAGTGTTGTTGGTTTGTACAGCAACCTTATTCCTGCTCCGGGTGCATCAATGGTGTTGAAAAACAACATGGAGCAAGAAAGAGAAATTGGAAACATTTACAAAGATGATATACTTTGGGTTACTGCCCGCGACGGTGAAACTCAAAGCCAATACTCTCTGTTTACTATTAATGATTTGAGAGCTACATACCTTGCATTCTTATTCTCTGACGTTTACAACGTAAATCGTCAAACATTAAGAGTAACAGATGTGCCAGAAGAAACTTCTGTTGCTGATTTCCTTGCAGGTTTGTATCCTTCAATGGGTGCCACTATTGCTTTGTTCGACGAAGACGGTAACGAAAAAACTTCAGGCACAGTAAATACTTACGATTTTGTACGCGTAACATCTTCTGATGGAAGTAATGTTAGTGACTATGAGGTTACTTTACGTGTGTCAGCTAGAATTATTGATTTAGCGAATGTAAAAGTTTATCCTAACCCAACAAGCGGCGAGGTTAACATTACAGGCATAAGCAAAGGTAACACCATTAGAGTATTCAATGCTCTAGGTCACAACGTGATGAACTATGAATCAAGGGGTACTGAAGAAATGATTTCTCTTGACAATCAACCTTCAGGTGTTTACTTCGTAATTGTAAATAGCACTTCGCAACAAGTTGCTAAGTTCAAGTTAATTAAGAGATAATAACTAAGCTCGGTTTCAAAAAAGGGGTTTGCCACTGGCAAACCCCTTTTTTTTACATAAAAAAGAGACTGCCTTTTTAAAGACAGCCTCTTTCTATGTAAAAGATGCTACAAATAAACAAACTCAAAATTGCTTTCAAACGGCTTGTGAAATATTGCTGCTTATGAGTTCATGAATTGCCTCCTCTTTCGAACTGCAAACTTTTACATTTCTTCCTGTAAGAGCTATAAAACCCTTGTAAAATATATTCATTAAGCCTTTCAGTCCAATTACTGCACTCATTTTCACGTGAGGATTATTTGCTTTCACATAATTGACAAAAAGGTTGTATATGTCGGTGTTAAAATGCATGTCGCCCAAATTGGTAATAGTATAGAGCGAGTTGAAGTGCTGCTTCCTTATGTACGAAGCAAATACTTCAATTTGTTGAATTATATCTTCCTTTTTTTTTAGTCCTGAAAAATCGAGGTAGACTATTTCGGTGTTTTCAACTTTCATTATTTCCGGCCTTCTCATAGCAGCAATTGTTAAGTGATTTTAATGTTTAGTTTAAAAATATTAACAAATATGCATCATTTGGATCTATATTGAAAGTGCTTGTGTGTAGATTGCAGCATTTAGTTTGTGAAAGATCGGTTTCACTTAGTATATGTTTTTTGCCTCGAATACCTATTTGTCAGCAACAACGATTAGTGGCAGTTTTCCGGTATCCTTAGAGCTTTTGTTGAAATTGTGAAAGCTTCGTATATTCTTAAACCCCGATTCTTCGATCAATGTCAATAATTTCGATTTTGTGATAGGGTAGAGCAATACTTCGTTTTGGACAACTGCATTGTTGTATTTTGTAACAAGTGTTGTTTTGAAATTAATCAATCCATTTTCAAGATATTGGTAATATCGCTTGAATGTAATATTCTCATTGTCAATTATTGGAAGCTCAGTAACTTGTGCTTTAAGAATATATTCATAATTCAGAATTTGAAGCATTAATTTACCTTCTTTTTTCAATATTCTATAAGCTGATTCAAGAAAATCAACAATTAATTGTTTGCTTGTTAAATGTACCATTGTGTTTCCAAAACAGCTAATCCCGTTGAATGAATCGGGAGAAAAATCCTCATGCAGCTTAAGCATGTTGGCTACCTTGAACCTTACGTTGGAGTTTTTCTGTTTTTGTTTTGCTGAGTATATCATGTTTTCATCCAGGTCAATGGCATCAACAATATAACCCGTTTTCCCAAGTTCAATAGCAAGGCTTCCGGTAGCGCATCCAATATCCAGTATTTTCTTCTCATTGTCTGTACTTACTTCATTTTTTACAAAGTAAACTTGCTGAATATTCAATGGAAAAATAAAGTCGTAGTATTTATGTATTGTTTTGTAAAATTGCATTTTGTATTTTTTTTATACTGAAGTAAAATTATATAATTCAGACTGCAATAACGTAACATTTGTTACAAAAAAATGTTTATGCACTATGATATTAGCATATAATTATGTAGCTTGTAATATGATTTTTTCTGGCTAAATCATAAAGCTGTAAACTATGATAAAAAAGCTTATTCGTATATTTATTCCACCCGATCAATGGAAGGTTCCGGTTATTATTTTGCTGGGGATTTTTGTAGGTTTGGGAGCTTATGTGTTGAAGCTTTCGAAAGCTCACTCGTACCTTGGCGATGCTCCCGAGACCTGTGTAAATTGCCATGTTATGGCACCGCAATATGCTACCTGGAGCCATAGCAGTCACCGCGAAGTGGCTAATTGCACCGAATGCCATGTGCCACAGCACAATATGGCCACAAAATACTATTTCAAAGCCATGGACGGGTTGAGGCACTCTTATATGTTTACATTTCGCTTGGAACCACAGGTAATATTTATTAAGGAGGCAGGGAAAAAGGCAGTACAAGACAATTGTATCAGGTGTCACGCCGACCAGGTAATTGAGCACCGCACCAAACAATTGGCAGCGGGTTTTGAGCACAAGCGTACCGACCGTTCGTGCATCGAATGCCATCGTGAAGTACCCCATGGCAGGGTTAACAGCCTCTCGAGCGTACCCGATGCACAGGTTCCGGTACCACAAAGCCCCGTACCAACATGGATGCGCCGTTTAATCGATTAAAAACCAAAAAACAAATAACACATGAGACCAATAAATGAAATAATAAAAGATAAGCCCCTAATAGGCTGGCTTTTGTTTTTTGCAACCGTTGCAATTGTATTTCTTTTAGGATTGTTTGCCTCGACAATAGTTGAGCGTCGTGCCGAGTCGGTATTTGTATATACACCAAAGGTTGAGCACTCGCAGTTCGAACCTCGCAACGAGGTTTGGGGTGAGAATTTTCCGCGCCAGTACCAATCGTACCGCAAAACTGCCGATACCACTTTTCGCAGTAAGCACATGGGTTCTGCAACCATCGATGTTTTAGAAGATAATCCCCGGATGGTAGTACTTTGGGCAGGTTACGCTTTTTCGCGCGATTACAAACAGTCACGCGGACACGCCCATGCTGTAGAAGATGTATATAACACCCTGAGGATTGGCTCACCAATCGACGGACAAAAGAGTATTCAGCCTAATACCTGCTGGACATGCAAAAGTCCCGATGTTCCACGATTGATGAACGAGATTGGTGTGGCTGAATTCTATAAAGGCAGCTGGGATGAAAAAGGTCATGAAGTAGTCAATGCCATTGGTTGTGCCGACTGCCACGATGCCACCACCATGAACCTGCATATTACGCGACCTGCGCTAATAGAAGCATTCGACCGCATGGGCAAGGACATCACAAAATCATCGCACCAGGAAATGCGATCCCTGGTTTGCGCACAATGCCATGTTGAATATTATTTCAATAATAATATTGTTGAAGGTGTGAATTATCTTGTTTTTCCATGGGACAAAGGTCTGTCGGTTGAGGATATGGAAGCCTATTACGATGCCATTGAATTTACTGACTGGACACATGCCCTTAGCCGTGCGCCCATGTTGAAAGCACAACACCCCGATTATGAACTTTATAAATTTGGCACACATGCCAGCCGTGGAGTTTCGTGTGCCGATTGCCACATGCCCTACATGAGCGAGGGCGGGCAAAAATTTACCGACCACCATGTGCAAAGCCCGCTGAACAATGTAGCCAACTCATGCCAGGTATGCCACCGCGACGAAACCGCGCAGCTGGTTGAAGATGTAAACCAGCGGGTTGATAAGCTTTTGGAGAACAAATACAGACTCGAAGACATTATCGTGAAATCGCACATCGAAGCTAAAAAGGCATGGGACTTAGGGGCAAGCGAAGAACAAATGCAGTCCATATTAACCGACATACGTCATGCACAGTGGCGCTGGGATTTTGTAGCTGCCAGTCATGCTGCCGGTTTTCATGCTCCGGTTGAATCGGCTCGTATAGTAGCTTCTGCAATGGCAAAAGGGCAGGAAGCCCGTATTAAACTTGCCCGCTTACTTGCCGAATTAGGACACAACCAACCTGTTACCATGCCCGACATCTCTACCAAAGCTAAAGCCCAGGAGTATATTGGGCTCGATATGGATAAATTGAACAAGGACAGAGCACGCTTTCTCGATGAAGTAGTGCCGAAATGGCTCGAAAAAGCAGCAGAAAGGGAAGCCACTTACAATACTACAGAGTTGTAAGTTTTTTCAAACATATTTCACAATTTTCTGTTTAATTCTTCATGCAAAATGAATTATCCATTAAAAGTGGCAGCCATTTCCTTTTCAGGAATAAAGTTGAAGGACAAATAGAAGTGGCTGAGGGAAAGTTTCTGCTCACTTTTGAGAAACAGTTTGAATTGAAAGCAGGGCATGTGGTAGCACTAACAAGCGGTGCCGATATTGCCCCCCGCATTTACAGCCTGTGTTGTGGCGAAAACGAACAGTACATGCAAATTCTATACGACCTAAAACCCGAAGGGCAACTTACGCCTCTGCTTTCAACACTAAAAACGGGCAGTTACATATATGTTTCGAAACCTTACGGGAGTTTCATGCCTGAGAAAGAAATGCCGATGTGGTGGATAGCTACAGGAACAGGCATCGCACCCTTTCGGTCAATGTTGCAAACGGGTTATAAGCCTCAAATACTTCTGCACGGAGCCCGTGTGAAAGATAATTTCTACTTTGAGCGAGAATTTAAAACCGCTTTAAAAGCAGCTTACATTCAATGTTACTCGGGTAATGAGGGTGTTGGCGATTTTTTTGGACGAGTTTCAAAGTATCTTGAGCAAAAAGAACAGTTGCCCCATGACAATAAATATTACCTTTGCGGCAGAGCTCTCATGGTGGTTGAAGTTCGCGATTTGCTTATTTCAAAGGGTATTCCCTACGAAAACATCATTTCCGAAATTTTCTTCTAAAACCATAAAACTGAGACTGAACAATAAGATTGCTATGGTAGAGAAAGAAATGAATCAGGAACAAGAAAATAAAAAGTCGGTGGATAATGAAGCACAAAATCAGATTAAGGCTGAGATAAAAAAACCACTTTTTGGAAGTACGCTCGATGAATTAACCGCTTTAGTGCTTGAATTAGGTTTACCTAAATTTACGGCCAAACAATTAGCCGACTGGCTTTACAAAAAGGAAATATCCTCTATTGAGGAAATGAGCAACCTTTCGAAAAAGGCACGCGAACAGCTTTCGGAAAAGTACGAGCTTGGACTGAAACCATCGGTAAAAGTGCAGGAAAGCAAAGACGGAACAAAAAAGTACCTTTTCCCTACCGACAGTGGCAAATACATTGAAACGGCCATGATTCCCGATAAAAACCGTAAAACGGTTTGTGTGAGTTCGCAAATTGGTTGTAAAATGGGCTGCCTGTTTTGCATGACTGGGAAACAGGGTTTCAATGGGCAACTCACAGCCGGCGAAATAGTGAATCAGGTACGCATGATTGATGAATTCAGCAGTATTACCAACATCGTTTACATGGGAATGGGCGAGCCATTCGATAATTTAGACGAAGTGCTTAAAAGTACCGAAATACTTACCGCCGAATGGGGCTATGCCATGAGTCCTCGTCGCATTACCGTTTCGTCGATAGGGATTGTGCCCGCGTTGAAACGTTTCCTGAACGAAAGCAACTGCAACCTGGCCATAAGCGTGCATACGCCCTTCGAGGAGCAGCGCCAGCAGCTTATGCCTGTTCAATTGGCTTACCCCTTGCATGAAGTGCTCGACGAAATACGCTCTTTCGATTTCGACAATCAGCGCAAAATTTCTTTTGAATATATTGTGTTTGGCGGATTAAACGATAGCCCCGAACATGTGAAAGAAATGGCACGCATTTTTAACGGGATAAAATGCCGTGTAAATCTCATCAGGTTTCACCCAATACCCGGAACCCCGCTTCAACAAACTGACGAGTCACGTTTACAGCAGTTTAAAGATGCATTGAACAGCAAGGGAATTCTTACTATCATCCGATCCTCTCGGGGACAGGATATTTTTGCCGCATGCGGGTTGCTGAGTACAAAAGGATTGTAGAAAGCATTTATCGATATTTTTTGTCGATTTGTCTATATTCATTGTAATGTTACCGATTTTTGCCTTACTAATCGGGTAGAAATATTTATTTTTAGTGCTAAAATAAAACACTATGGAAACATTACGTTATTTTCATCAACCTACAGTGAGCGAAAGTTTAGGCAATGGCTGGTACACCATGAAAAAATACTTTCTGTACCTTTTACTGGCAGTAATCATTACCGGTATTTTCGACGGTGGCTTCAATATTTTCAGGTATAATTTTTCAAGTCATGATTTTACCGGCCCCTGGTTCAGGCATAACTGGGATCATGTTTTTCCCTTTGCAATCATGTTTTTTTCTGTTTCGGCATTAATTGGTCTTTTGATTGCATTTTTGGTAAGGCCGGTAATTTCGTATGGCGCAAACCTCATGTTTTTGCAGGCTGCACGAAATACACGTCCTGATATTAAGAATTTATTCATTGGTTTTCAACGTAATTTTCTGAATATAATACTGGCAAATATACTTGTGACGATAATTGTGATTGCCGGATTTGTGTTCTTAATTATTCCGGGAATTATTTTTGCCTGCCGTTTGTTTATGGTTTCGTATTTGGTAATGGATAAACAACTAAATGCAATCGATGCCATAGAAACAAGCTGGAGAATGACCCGTGGACACGGGCTAACTATCTTTGGTCTTGGAGTGATGTCAATTTTTATATTTATACTTGGACTTATTGTGTTTATTATTGGTGTTTTTCCGGCAATGATATGGATTAATGCTTCATTTGCTTCGCTGTATCAGGCAATTATTACCGAAACCGGGGCTGGAACGGTAGATGAGGAAGGTGCATAAATAAATTCATGTCGTTTGTTTAAGAGACTTTTTCAAATGTCTTTTTTTTCCAATTTTGAGTTGACTGAGCTAGTTACTTTTGCAGAGTAATTTATTTTAAAACTTAAAAACTCAAAATGATGGAAAAATTAATTGCATGGGTTGAAATACCCGCATTGGATTTCGACAGGGCAGTAAGCTTTTACAATTCAGTATTAAAACTTGAGCTGAAGAAGCAAGACTTTGGAACAGAAAAAATGGCATGCTTTCCCACAGACGAAGGAGCTATTTCATTCGCACCGGGATTTAACCCTTCAGAAAACGGTTTGCTTGTCAGCTTTACCGCTCCCGATACCATCAATGAAACCGTTTCAAGAATCGAAAAGCTTGGGGGCAGAACAATAATACCCCGCACCAAAATTGAAGCCGAGGGGATGGATTACTTCGCGGTTTGCATTGACTCCGAAGGCAATAAAATTGGTCTTTACGGTAAATAAAATTAACTCGGAGAGGCTGTTTAACAGTCTTTTAGACAGCCTCTGCTTAATTTGTACAGCATGTCTATTGTAATATCAGAACCATCGCAAATATTGAGGCCTTACATAAAACAATTTTGGTCAATTGAGAACTGTGTCCCGGTAGGTGAAAAATATCAGCAACGATTAATCCCTTGCGGCATGCCGGAGTTAATGTTCTACTTCAGTTCATTACCCGAAGTATTGGATGCTAAAAGAGCATTTAATGAAAATGTAGTGCTGTGCGGTCAGCAAAAAGATTACTACGACATTCAAATAGAAGGCAGCTTGTCGTTATTCTCAATAGTTTTTCATCCGCATGGTTTAATGAAGTTTTTCAATTTACCTTTACACGAAATCAATAAGCAAAACATTCCGTTAAAATACCTGAATAAAAAACTCGAACAGGAATTGATGCCTAAAATGGAGGATGCTTCTGACTTTTATTCCAGGGTTGAACTGGCAAATGATTTTTTTTACGGTTTATTGAATGAGAATTTTGGGCAATACGAATTCAGCAGAATTCAGCATATTGTGGAAACTATTAGAAGAACAAAGGGGCTTATTGGAATTGAAGACTTGGCTTCGGAGGCTTGTTTGAGCCGAAAACAATTCGAAAGGGTGTTTTGTAAGTACATAGGAGCTACACCAAAACAGTTTTTGAAGACGGTTCGTTTTCAACACGCCTTGCATCTCAAAGGCCGGTTTCAAAGTATGAATATTACCGATTTGGCTTATGAGTGTGCATACTTTGACCAGTCGCATTTCATTCACGAATTCAAGCTGCAAACCGGTTATACGCCCAAAAAATATTTCGACCACAACGAATCGTTCTCCGACTTTTTTGCCTGATATTATCACATGATAGATTTATGAATTAAATCAGATTCAATCACACTTTTTAATTTGTGCATATGTTTTTTAAATATCATAATTCGGAATTCAATGTAGAAGTGGGTATTTTATATTGTATTAAACGGAGCTTAATACCCTATAGATTCTTGATATACAATGTTCTTTTTCTTTTTTAGATAAAGACTTAATTCAAATTCTTTTTGATCAAAACCTGAATGCGTAATGTATTTTACCAAATCATCGGGAGAGGTTATAATCCGGCTTGCAGTTTGCGAAAAGGTAGTGACATTGATATCAATCGACTTTAGCGATAGTACTATAAGCTCGGAACAATAGAGATTGGAAGAATCATCCGACTGAAAATCATAATCATAAGGTTTCCCGAGTTGTTTAAAAGCATATTCCAGAAATTGTTTTTGTTGTTGTTTGGGGCGGTTAATGGAAAACCCTATCACGCTATTGAGTACTGAAACATCGTGAAGGTTGGATAGCTGGTCAAATTCCCGTATTTCAACTCCATTGTCATTGCTGTCTAAAATTAGATACTCTTTTCCGGTTTTATAAAATGTAGAAAGGAAATTCGGAATTTCACAGTTTTCACCAAAGTAATTTTGTATTTGCTCTCTTGTGCCAAGATAGATGAGCGAATGTTTCCATTGTCCCGGGATAAATTCACTGCTGATATATCTTCGGCTATTGGTAAATAATACGGTAGCGGGGCTTAGACTATTAAGATAAGGTTCTATTTCGTCAAAGGTAATATCACTGGGGCCTTCGGTTTCCAATCCGTCTTTCAGGTATACATCACCAATTTTCATGCCCCCCACGCGTTTCATTACAGGAACCTGCACGTGCATACGGATATTATCAACAAAACGAATTGTGCCTGGAGAGAAATAAGAAAAAATGATAAACACTACAACAGTAAAAGATAGTAGTAAATATAGTTTTATTGCCTTTTTTACCATATCTGAGAATTGAGATTTCTTAGAAATATATTATGTAATTACTGAATGCAAAGTTAATACATGTAAGCTATAAAAAAAAGTGGCTTATTAGGAGGACTGCTTCAAATTTTTAGACACGCCATATAGCCTGATTGTTTTGGGGGTGGAGTTAGGGGTAAAATTTCCCGGCATATGCTTTCCCCATTTGACATAGTGCTTTTTTCATTTGCTAGTTTGTCCCATTCCGCTCTTTTTATATTTACTATTTGCCAAAACCCGCCGCCTTGGTGTTGGAGTTTTTCACGTAGTTTGATGTTAAGCAAACCCATGGTGTAACGAAGATTGATTTCGATACAGGGTTGTAGTTTTATTGCCTTTTCTGAATTGCGAAAAAAAAGTCCGTCGATGCCAATGGGTCCGTGGTAGCTGTTATCTATTTTCATTTTTTGAAGCGAAATTTTTAGCAAGTGCTTTGCCTGTTCAAGCGACTCACTCAAAGGGTAATTTTTTAACTCTTCCAATTTGGGCGTGTTTAAATAGCAAGCCAAAAATTGCCCTGTGGGGTCGGTTTTGAAAAATGAATAGCCCAGGTAGTGTATTCCTTTATTGCTGCTCCAGAAATGGAACGATACATCGTGAATTTTTTCTAAAAACGGTTCGGCCATAAGGAAGCCCTGTTGCTTTAGTTTTCCTAGCAAATGCAGGTTTGTGAAAGCCTTAGTGTCGGGGCTTCCAATTTTAAAAAGCCCGCGCCCCGATGCGCTCCAGGGTGCTTTTAGTAAAATCGGAAAGGGAATACTATTTTGAATATCATGAAATTGATCGGGCGATGATATTTTGAGTGGATTGGCGGGAATTTCAAGCAAGTTGTATTCAGTGGTGGTGTTTGCCTGTGCGGTTTCTGAGAGTTTAAGACCCGTAAGCCGACTGAGTAGCTCTTTGTGTGTGTCTTTCCATGTGCTCATGTGGTGTTCATTCCAGCCTTGGGAGCATTGTGCTTTAAAAGCCTCCAAATGCTTGTGTGCTGCCGGGCTCCAGCCCCAGGGGTGCAGTTCCGAAATATTTTTTTTATCAAATTGGGAGGTTTTTTGTATAAAGCGGGGCAGGGCAATGCCTCGTCGTGATAGAGTGTCTGTAAATTCAGTATCGACAGAATTGCGGGTTAGGATCATGTCGTTGCCAGTGGCTAGCCACAAAGGTATAGCTTCCAAATCGTTTTCGAATTTGCGAAGCCGCTGTGGTGGCATGTACGATGCGTGGCCATTGGCAACCGCCATTTCGCAGGTAGGGTTAAAGTAGAAAAGCTTTGCGCTCATACATACAAAGTAAAGCAAAGAATTAAAAATGTGCAGAAGAACAGGCGGCAATTTTCAATGGCAAATTCTTTTTTATAGCTTTATGCAAAATTAATCACTATTAATGAAACCCGAATCGATAAGTAAAATCAAAAAAGAATTGTTGCACGCCCCTTCCGACAAGCTGGTGGAGTTTTGCTTAAGGCTCGCAAAATATAAAACCGAAAATAAGGAGTTGCTTAACTATCTTATTTATTGGGATACCGATAGCGAGTTGTATGTGCAGGAGGTGAAGAAAGTGATTGATGAGCAGTTCGGGAATCTGAATAAAAGCAGTGCTTTTTTGGCTAAGAAAACGGTTCGAAAAGTGTTGAGGACTACTCAGAAATACATTAAATTTTCGAAGGAAAAAACCATAGAACTTGATTTGCTGATTTATTTTTGCAGAAAACTGAAAACATCGGGTTTGCCCCTGCGTTACGGCACAGTGCTGGGTAATATTTACATGCGTCAGTTTGATCGCATAAATAAAGTGCTTGGAATGCTGCACGAAGATTTGCAGATGGACTATGCCGATGAAGTTGCCAAACTGCAAGGATAAATAGCAAAGTTTGAATTATATGTTGAAACCGTGACGTGCTTTAGTCGGGCATTCGTTGCCTAAAATCGAATATTTAGTTCTATATTCGCTGTGAATAAATGATAATGATATGAGTTTTTTGGTTGATTATCACATGCATACTCTTTTCTCCGATGGGAAAGACACTTATCCGGCTTATTTGGAAAATGCGCGGAAAAAAGATTTGTCGGAGATTGGTTTTACCGACCATATTACTCTCGAAACAGTTGATTGGAGTGTAAAAGAAATAGATTATCCGGTATTGAAAGAAAACCTCCGAAGTTTATGTAATAATTTTTCTGAAGATGTGCAGGTGCGTTTTGGTCTGGAAGTAGATTATTTTGAGCATCGTGAAGATGAACTGCGAGATATAATTGCCTATTTCCCGGTCGATTATGTGATTGGCTCGGTGCATTTTTTAGGCCGGTGGAATTTCGATACCGACGAATCGCTTTACGGTAAATGGCCCAACGACGAGTTATACCGCCGATATTTTGAGCAGGTGCAAAAGGCTGCAAAGTCGGGTTTATTCGATATAATTGGTCATTTCGACCTTATAAAAAAATTGCGCTGCTGGCCCGAAAACGATCAGTCGAGTTTATACGAAGAAACATTGAAGGTTTTACGTGAAGCAGACATAGTTATGGAATTAAATACCAGTGGAATTGATCGACCATGTGGAGAGTTCTTTCCCAGTAGGAAAATACTGGAAATGGCTTCCCGCATAGGCATTCCAATAACTCTGGGTTCCGATGCACATAGTCCCGAACAGGTTGGCCGGCACTTCGACGAGGCTATTTCAATGCTCAAAGAAGTGGGTTTTACGCGTATCACACGCTTCCGAAATCGAAAACGGAGTGAAATAATCATATAAATTAAGGCTTCAGCTTTGATATTAAGTTGGGGTAGTCAGCCTGTATTTGTTCTTTTATTTGAGCTATTGCTATATTGAACGCGTCAATATCAATGTGGTTAATGAGAATACCATAAAGATTAAATTTTGTAAAAAACATCTGTCATTATTTTGTATCGGTTTTTTTCTTTTTTTTGTAGCTTCAAGTTTTTACAAAACTATAGACAAATTTATATGGCCGATACACAAAAAAGCGGCGGAGGCCGTTTCGATCGTTTTCTTACTGTGGTTGAAAAAGTGGGCAACATGCTTCCGCATCCCGCTACTCTGTTTCTGATTTTTGCCTTGCTTATTCTTGTAATTTCATACATAACCAGCCTGTTCGACATATCGGTTATTCACCCCGGAACGGGTGAAACTGTGGTGCCTGTTAATTTGTTAAGTCAGGATGGTTTACATCTGATATTACGCGAAATGGTGCGTAATTTTACCGGCTTCGCCCCGCTGGGCGTTGTGCTGGTAGCCATGCTGGGAATTGGTGTGGCCGAAAGTAGCGGGCTTATAGGTGCTGCTTTAAAACTCTTGGTGTTATCGGCTCCAAAAAAGCTACTCACTTTTGTAATTGTATTTTCAGGTATTTTGTCGAATACAGCCAGTGAGGTAGGTTATGTTTTACTGATACCTTTGGCGGCTATCATATTCCTGGCCGTGGGTAGGCATCCCATAGCAGGTATGGCGGCGGCTTTTGCCGGTGTGTCGGGCGGTTATAGTGCCAACCTGTTGCTCGGGACAATCGACCCGCTTTTGGCAGGCTTATCGCAGGAGGCAGCTCACATTATTGATCCCTCATATATGGTGAATCCGGCAGCAAACTTCTATTTCATGTTTGTTTCAACCTTTTTCATTGCCACGGCCGGTACCTGGATAACCGAAAAAGTTGTAGTGCCCCGCCTTGGAAAATATACCGGCGATGCCGTGCCCGAGACCATTGGAACACTCGATAAAAGTGAAAGGCGCGGGCTCAAGTTTGCCTTTATTTCATTTATTGTAATAACAGTCATTTTGATTTGGGGTACGATTCCGGCAAGCGGTTTCCTCCGCGACCCACAAACCGGTAGTCTGCTTCACTCGCCATTTATGGACGGTATTATCAGCATCATTTTCCTTGCGGCAGCAATAATGGGTGTGAGTTACGGCATTGGTGCCCGCAAAATCAAAAACGATACCGACGTGATGAACGGAATGGGAAAAGCCATGTCAACACTCGGTATTTACATCGTACTGGTGTTTTTTGCCGCGCAGTTTGTAGCTTATTTCCGTTGGACCAACCTCGGTCTCATTTTTGCCATTAAAGGTGCCGAATTTTTGCAATCGGCCGGATTAGGAATGATTCCACTCATGATTGGGTTCATTTTTCTCACAGCTGTAATTAACATGTTTATGGGTAGTGCCTCGGCCAAATGGACTATTATGGCTCCGGTTTTCATTCCCATGTTCATGCTTATTGGTATTTCTCCCGAAATGACTCAGGTGGTTTACCGTATCGGCGACAGCGTAACCAATATCATCTCGCCCATGATGTCGTATTTCGCGCTTATAGTAGCGTTCATGCAGAAATACGAACCCAAAGCCGGCATAGGTACCATCATTGCGACCATGCTGCCATATTCGCTCGTATTTTTGTTGGTATGGTCGGTTTTGCTCATCGGATGGATGATTTTAGGATTGCCTATTGGTCCCGATGCCCCTTTAACCTATCCGGGATAAACCCCTACAGGCCAATGTGCATTTTGATTGACTCTAGAACAGAAAGGAACACGTTGGTGTTGAACCATTCGCGCCCGTAGAAGTAGAAAAGTGTTAAAAGACCTGCAACGAAGGCAAAAAATGAACCTGTTTTTCGACCGGCTAGTTTTTTACCGGCTTTTAGGAACTTGTCTCCCAGCTTTGTGGACCACCTGTCCATGTACCTGAAAAGGGGGTAATAAATGAGTAATACCACGCCCATGCCAATCCAGGTGAATATATGCGGTGCATATTGCCATTTGTACGAAAGTATGTAGTTGTCAATCCAAATTGTAAGCAAATTGGCAAACAAAATGCCAAGTATTAGCACCATGAATTTGAAAAACTTCCGATAGTTCATTCTTGCTGAATTTAATGATAAAGCTTTATTTCCTTTTTCTTGAAATTTATCACGGCATCGTGCTTCACTAAAAAGTCGCTGCCAATTAAACCCACCAACACAAAGTCGGAGAACTTGCTGTAGATTTTATTGATATATTGCATGTCGATGATTGCCGCGGTGAAGTTCTCAAGCACAATATCTCCAATTTTCAGGTAAGGTAACTTGCCAACCTTCGTGTCGATACTTCCTTCGCCTATCCCGGCCGATTGTACTTCGGTATTGTCAATTTCAATAAAATTGAACTGCTCACTTTGGTTTACATCAAAAACAGTCTTAGATGCACCTGTGTCAACCACCCAATTCCCCGGGATACCATTACCCAGTTCCGAATCGATGATAATGTGGTAGTTTTCATCTTCGAGTTCAACGAGATGAAAAGGTATTGTGGTAATTTTTTTTCTTGCCATATTTGCCACGAAGATAAAAAAGAGGCTTAAATGATTTACATTTTTGTCAACTTAAATTAAGGTATTTCGTTTATTGCAATATGTATGTAAATTTTATAGAAATAGATCGGGAGCTGGACAACAAACTGAAATATGCCATTATAGTATCGCGAACTTTAAGCGGAAAGTGGATATACGTGCAGCACCATTTGCGAGACACGTGGGAAATGCCG
Organism: Prolixibacteraceae bacterium; assembly: GCA_007116765.1. Classification (GTDB taxonomy): domain Bacteria; phylum Bacteroidota; class Bacteroidia; order Bacteroidales; family Prolixibacteraceae; genus Roseimarinus. The sequence continues at coordinate 21,871 of SKHV01000493.1, forward strand.
GCCGGGCATATTGAGTTAGGCGAAGATCCCCTTGATGCCGCAAAGCGCGAATTGTTTGAAGAAACCGGAGCACTAAAATACGAAATGAGTGAAGTTTCTGATTACTATACTTCATCGGTAAACGGAAAAACATACGGGCGTATTTATTTTGCTGTGGTTGAAGAATTGGGCGACTTGCCCCAATCGGAAATTGCACGGGTAGCCTTTTTCGATGTGCCTCCTAAAGACTTGACATACCCTGATTTGCAGTTTCAGTTTTTTGAGTTTGTTGTGGATGTAATATCCCAATATTAGCTTCTCACAATATCCCTGTACATTTTCATTTCTTTGTTCAATGCTTTAGCCCGGCCATTGGTAAGTTTATTCAGAAAGTCCCAGAACCTGTCGCTGTGGTTCAGCTCAACGGTATGTGCCAGTTCATGCAGTATAATATAATCAATGAGATGTGTGGGGAGCCTCATCAGGTGAAGGCTCAGGTTGATGTTGAGCATTGAGGAACAGCTGCCCCATTTGCTCTTCAGGTTTTTGATGTAAACTTTATTATATTTCAGGCTGTGCATGTTTGCGAGGGTAGCTACCCGTCTCGGCAGGTATTTTTTTGCATCGTTGCGGCAAACTTCAACAATTACTTTGGCGATAAACTTTTGGGTAGTTTCATTTTCGATATTTGAATTGATAGGTACAAGAATAGCAACTTCATCCTGCCTTACAATTCCCCTCAGCCTTCCGCTTTCTGTTTTTTCTATACGGATAGATCGAAGGAGGGTTTTAATTTCATCACCATAAGCGAATGCTATTTTTGAAGACGATATTTTTTTCTTTCGCTCAGCAATCCAATGGCTGTTGTCAATAATGAAATTAAGCAGCTCTTTTTTTGAAGTGAACCACGGGTAGTTTACACTAACAATCCCGTCGGGTTTTACGCGCATGGTCACTTTTTGTGACCCCTTTCGGCGGGTAAATTTCACATCGCCAATTCCGTTTATATGATATATTTCTGTGCCCAAGTGTCTCAAATTTAAACAAAAATAAACTGTTTTTGGTGTTTGATAGTGGCTGCTAATAAATTTTTTCAAAAAAGATGTAAACAATTAGGCAGGGTTAATTGTCTTAATGCTAAATAAAAGACATAATAGTCTTAATTATAGTTTAACAGATAAAAATATTAGATATGAGTTTCGAATTACCAAAATTAGATTACGCATACGATGCATTGGAACCCCAAATTGATGCTCGTACAATGGAAATACACCACACAAAGCACCATGCAGCATATACTTCGAACCTGAACGCAGCCCTCGAAGGTACAGGATATGAAGGTAAAAAAATTGAAGAAGTGTTGGCAAACGTTGACAAACTTTCGATTGCCGTACGCAACAATGGAGGTGGGTATTATAATCACAATCTGTATTGGAAAGTACTTACACCGGGTGGTTCAAATGAGCCTAAAGGTGAGTTGAAGGATGCAATTGTCCGTGACTTTGGTTCGGTGAATGCATTTAAAGAAGCTTTTTCGAAAGCCGCCGCAACCCGTTTTGGATCGGGCTGGGCATGGCTTGTAAAAAATAATAAAGGTTTAGTTGTTGGCTCAACTCCCAATCAGGACAACCCGCTCATGAGCGTGTCTGAAGTTAAGGGAGTTCCCATACTCGGGATCGATGTGTGGGAGCACGCTTACTACCTGAATTATCAGAACCGGCGCCCCGATTATGTTGAGGCGTTCTGGAAACTGATTAACTGGGATGTTGTAGCCGATTACTTTCATGGTTAGTTGATTTTTGGTTTTCCCCGGGGGTGGTTCCCCGGGGTTTTTAATGAGACCATGATTTCAGAAGCGAAGCGCACTGAAATCATATGGTCGAATTAATCCCGATAAGCGCAGCGATATCGGGATTGTTGTTATAACGCACAAGGCAAGTTAGCACAGGAGCGAAGCGCACTGAAAACATATGGTCGAATTAATCCCGTTAAGCGCAGCGATATCGGGATTGTTGTTTTGAAACAGCTTTCCAAATAAAGTTTTTTTACTAACTTTATTTTTAACAAAAATCAAAAGCCATGCGTATTGTTATTTTTTATATTTTGCTAATATTCGGTCTTTTATTGAATTCGTGTGATTTGTCCGAATTGTTAAATAAAGTTGAGGTGAGTTACGATATCGAATATCTACCCCATGATGAAAGCCCGGCTATGATAACGTATATGCAAGCCGACGGGAAAGTCGCTTATGATACTATTGGCCCGGGAAGTTGGACTTTTAACGGTATATTTAGCGATGGAGATCAGGCTGGTGTTTGGGTCGAAACCCAGGCGACAAAAGGCACCGTAGGCGTATATCTGGTAGCCTGGTATTCCGAATTGAACGATTTGGAAGATTACGTAGATGCCTGGACATGGACACTTCCAATTAAAGGAAATGTGGGTTTAGAGACGGTAATTGACCGGACAGTATGCCGTCAGGTTTCCTATACAGTTACTGTTGAGGGTACTAATGGGATGCCTGTTGAAATAACATATACCGAAAAGGACTACGAAAGCCAAAGTTTAACATCGGAGGCCAATTTAAGTGATGGTATTTGGAGGTATAGTGAATGTTTTCCGGTAGGTTCTTATGCTAGCATTAGCTTGAATTCTGTAGCAATTAGCGGTACAGCAACAATTACCCTGAATATTGACTACCCCGATAAAACCAATGTGAACGAAGTTCTGATAATTGATTTTAGCACCAATACCAAAACAGGGGCATTGGGTTTTCCTGTTGAATGATAATCGTGAAAATTTTATTTTTATAAACCGGCTAATAAATCATCAAGGGCATCTTGAATTTCCCCGCTTAGTTCCTCTCTGTTGGTTTTTTCTGCAACTTTCAGCACTTCTTTCACTATGGCTGTTTCGTGGTCGATGTTGCGTTGGTAGCTGTTGATGTATTGAACCCCCAGCGAAAGGTAAAACTCTATTCTTTCAAGACTTTGGTCGGCTAAGGCTAATAGTAAGCTATCACCCTTTTCTTGCTCGTTCAGTTTGTAGTAAATGCTGGCAAAATTGATATCGGTTTGCGACAAATAAAATTTTTGAGGCGGCAATACTTCGTAGGCTTTGTTGGCAACCCGAATAGACTTTTCAAAGTTGTTTTCATTGAACAATGCTAACGAAAGGTCTAGAAATATTTTTTTTATATTGAGTATTTCGATAGTTCTGTTATGGTCATTATCAATATGTACCTGAGGCTGGTTGATATTGCCCCATTGATATTGATTGATGAGTCTGTTATATAAAATATTTGTATCGACAGTTGGCATGTTGTGCTCATTCATTATGGGAACTAATCTATAAGCGAATCCTTCGTGCTGAAGATATTTAGTGAATTTCAGATTTGTGGTTTGCATAACACTGCTATTCAGATAAAACGGACGCTCCCAGTTGTTATTAGCAAGAATATCGAGCAAAATCAAATCGCTTTTCGTAATGAAATTGCTATTTATGTTTATAATGATAGAATCTTCAATCAAGTGTTTCATGTTAGCCGGTACAGTACCGGTTTGCAATACTTTTTGCTTGTCGACAGTGATTTTTATTTGTCTTGTGGGAAAATAACTGTATAATTCGCCATGTTGCGATTGAAGTTTTGTTTTGGGATCATCGCTAAGAACATGCGCCATAAGAGTTGAAAGTTCAACAGGAACTTGAAGTTCGTCACGGATAAAAATTGTATTTCGAGTATCGTATTCGTATTTTTCGCGCGACATTGAGATGGGCAGTGGTTTTGATGTGTATTTTTTTTCCTTCATTTGATCAATGTACCAGTCGCTGTTAAGCAAAGTAACATTGCACACCCGAACATCGGTACGGTAGTTTTCTACATCCTGAGCATACCATAGTGGGAATGTATCGTTGTCGCCGTATGTAAGCAAAATGGCACCGGATTCACAACTGTTGAGGTAGTTTTTGCCTAAATCACGTACAAAATATCGTCCTGAACGATTGTGATCGTCATAGTTTTGAGCAAAAAGTATCGAGGGAATTAATGCCGAAAACAGCACTGTAGGAATGAGTGCATTCTTTTGCAGCTTTTTTTGGAGGGCATGGTATACCGAAATCACTCCAAAACCAATCCATATTGAAAAGGCATAGAACGAGCCCACGTAGGCATAATCGCGTTCGCGGGGTTGAAAAGGGGTTTGATTAAGGTAAAGAATAATTGCAATACCGGTCATAAAAAACAAAAGCATTACAACCCAAAAATCTTTTTTGTTCGTACGATGATGGAAAAACATTCCTAATAAGCCCAGAATAAAAGGAAGCATAAAATAACGGTTGTAAGTTGCCGAATTGCTAATTGATTCAGGTTGCATTCCGCTGTGTCCAAGCCGTGCTTTATCAAGAAAACCTACTCCTGTAATCCAATTTCCGTTGAATATACCTCCATGTCCTTGCTTATCGTTCTGGCGGCCTGAAAAATTCCACATAAAATACCGCACGTACATGTGGTTGAGTTGGTATTTGAAAAAGAATCGAAGATTTTCGGCAAATGTAGGAATGTATTCAGAGTGCCCCTCATAGTTTACTGCTCTTCCTTCAATTTCACCCCAAGTTTTATACCCGTGAATATGGTTAGTTTGGGAGCTGTACATACGGGGGAAAACAGTGCTAAAGCGTTCATCGTAAATATACTTCTGTGGTCCTGTGGTTTTAATGTATTGCCCGTCTTTCACATAGTATGAAGTTTTTCCTTCTTCGATACCAACAGCCGGTGCATTGAAATATTTTCCTTTTATTAGCGGTGTGCTGCCATATTGTGTCCTGTTCAGGTATTTGGTAAGCAGATAAGCATTTTGGGGAGCATTTTCATTCATGGGCGGGTTGGCCGATGAGCGGATAATAAGCATGGCGTACGAGCCAAAGCCTATATATATTACTGCTATTGAAAGTGCAATAATATTCATTAGGGCTTTTGATTTTTTATGAGAATATATTACTAAAAATGAACATCCTAAAGCGATAATGACAATAAAAAAGATTAGACCTGAATTGAATGGCATTTTCAATGTATTGACAAAAAACACCTCAAATATTTGGGCAATTTTGGGTGAGCCTTGTACAATTCCATACATGATAAAGGCAACAATAAATGCCGAAATGAGCAAGGTGTTAAGCACTCCTTTTACGCTTGGTGTATTTTTTTTGAAGTACCACACCAGAGCAATAGCAGGTATGGCGAGTAAATTCAATAAGTGTACTCCAATTGATAAGCCAATTAGATAGGCAATTAGAATAAGCCAACGGTTTGCGCCCGGCTGTTCGGAGTGTTGTTCCCATTTCAGAATAGCCCAGAAAACTATAGCAGTAAAAAGCGACGAAAATGCATATACTTCCGATTCAACTGCTGAGAACCAAAAAGAATCGGTAAAAGCAAAGCTTAATGCTCCAATTGCACCTGCTGCAATGCTTAGTCTTTTTTTCGTGTTTGCCGTGTTACTAAAAAAACCTGTTCGGCTTACTAAATGTGTAATGGTCCAGAAAAGAAACATAACAGTGGCTGCGCTGGTAAAAGCCGAAAAGGCATTCATTGTCCATGCAATGTATGCTGATGATGGTGCAAAAAGAGTGAAAAATCGTCCAGCCAACTGATAAAATGGTGCGCCCGGCGGATGGCCTATTTGTAGTTTGTACGAAGAGGCAATAAACTCACCACAATCCCAAAAACTTGCACTCGGTTCAAGCGTGAGTAGGTAAGCGGTTAATGCAATTAAAAACACTACCCATCCAAATAGATTGTTTATTGTCTTAAAATTCAGCATTGAAGCAAGTATTTTATAGTCTTGACGCTACATTATATGCTACTTTAGCGGCCTTCAGTATAATTTCTTCTTCGCCGGGCACACGGCGGTTTTCCATTAGTATTTTTCCATCACAAATTACAGTATCAACACAGTTCCCGTTTGCCGAATAAACCAAATTCGATATCAGGTTGAAGTTGGGGGTCAATTCGGGCAAGGTTAAATCAACCAGGCAAAAATCGGCCAAATATCCTTCTTCAATTTTACCAGTTTTGAAGCCGGTTAGTTTTTCGGCAGGTTCGGTAGCCGCAGCAAAGGTATCGTGCGCATTCCAAATTGTTGGATCGCCATAAGCTGCTTTGCCGGTGAGCGAAGCCAGTTTCATGGTTTCGTACATGTCGAGGTTATTGCCCGAGCAGGTGCCATCGGTGCCCAGGGCAATGGCAACGCCGGCATTTTTTAGTTCCCTGAACCGGAAATGGCTACCCGATGCCAGTTTTAGGTTCGAAGCGGGGTTATGTACAACCTGACAGCCGTTATCGGCCAAAATCTTTATTTCTTCATGGTCGAGGTACAACGCATGTGCCAGGCTTACATCGGGGCCTAAAAAACCTAATGAATTAAGGTAATGCACCGGACGCATACCAAAATTTGTGAGCGAATCGGCCACTTCGCCTTTTGTTTCCGAAATGTGGGTGTGTATGCGTAGGTTGTTATCGTTAGCATAATCGCGAATCCATTTTAACAGCGATTTTGAAACCGAATAAATGGCATGTGGCCCCATGGCAAATTTGATTCTATCGGAATAGACGCTCATAGCATTGTGATATTCCTGCACTTCTTTTTTGTACGTCGCAGCCTTTTCGTTGCTCCCAAAATCGAAACCTACAAAGGTTAGCATGCCGCGTATGCCCATTTCTTCTACTGCACGGGCTGTACCACTCAGGTAATAGTACATGTCAATCATGTTGGTGGTGCCGGTTTTAATCATTTCGAGGCAGGCAAGCTTTGTGCCCCAATACACGTCATCTTCTGTGAGGTTTTTTTCCAGAGGCCATATTTTTTCCTGTAGCCAGGGCATAAGGTGCATATCGTCGGCATAACCGCGCATTAGGGTCATGGCCGCATGTGTATGCCCGTTTACCATGCCCGGCACTACTGCTTTATGTTTGGCGTCAATCACCTTTTC
>SKHV01000485.1 GCA_007116765.1 Prolixibacteraceae bacterium
TCCGCCTTTGATAAAAAGAACAGGGTATTGCAAAATAGGTATTCTGTCGTCGAATTCAGCAGCATCGACACCTCCAATTATTTCGTCGAGATTGGAGCGTAAAGCCTTGAGGTTGATTTTCCATTCAAAGCTGTTTTTATTTCGATGCAGGTTTTTTAGTACGAACTGCCTCACCATTGCTTCCTGGATATCGTCTTTTAGTGCCCGGTCAACCTCTTTTCTGGTTTTGTACGCTGTAATGTCGAGCTTTAGCAGAGTGTCGAGCAGGTTTTTATGAAAATCGTATTGTAAAGCTGAAGCCGGTTTTTCAAGATAGTTCACCGGTGCAATATCCACTACCGTTAACGAAAGCACTTTTTCGGGATAGTCGGCAGCAAAGGCTATGGCCACTTTTCCACCCATGCTGTGCCCCACAATATGTGCTTGTTCAATGCCGGCTTCGTGAAAAAGCCAGGCAAGGTCGGTAAGCATTTCGCTGTAAGTATGTTCGCTTGAGTGTGGCGAGGCTCCGTGGTTTCGTAAATCAACTGCTATTACTCTGAACTTTCCGGATAAGCCGCCAGCAATTTGCAGCCAGTTGTCGGATGAGCCATAAAGCCCGTGCAAAATTACCACGGGTTTTCCTGAGCCTGTATCTCTATAAAACAGATTCATTCTATGTTAAGGCATTCTAAATATTCCTGAATAGATTTTTCTAATCCCATGTATAATGCATCGGCTATTAGTGCGTGGCCTATTGATACTTCGTCGATAAAAGGAATATTTTCAACCAGATAGCGCAAGTTCTCAAGGTTTAAATCGTGACCGGCATTCACTCCCATTCCTGATTGTTGAGCTAAAAGAGCAGCCTTTTTAAATGGTGCTAAAGCATTGGCTGCCGATTGCGGATATTGTGTGGCATAAGGTTCGGTATAAAGCTCAATACGATTTGTGTTGCACTTGGCCGCACCTTCAATCATTTCGGGTTCTGTTCCGGTAAAAATTGAAACCCGTATGCCTTGTAGTTGAAAATGCCTGATTACATCGGTCAGGAAATCTTTATTTCTTATTGTGTCCCAACCGGCATTTGAAGTAATCGCCTCAGGAGGGTCGGGAACTAAAGTAACCTGCTGCGGTAAAATTTCGGTAACCAAATCAATAAACTGGCGGTTTGGGTATCCTTCAATGTTAAATTCGGTAGAAACCACAGGTTTTAGTTTGCGCACATCGTTATAACGAATGTGGCGCTCGTCGGGGCGGGGATGAACAGTTATGCCCTGCGCTCCAAATTGCTCGCACTTAATGGCTGCTTCCACTACATCAGGAATATTTCCTCCTCTTGCATTCCGTAGTGTGGCAATTTTGTTTATATTTACACTAAGCCTTGTCATTATTGTATATTTTAGGGCTGCAATTTACAATTTTTATAGCTGTTATTGATAGTATCAATAACAGTAAAACCAAAAACCGAGAAATTGATAGCAAAAAACCTCATATCGCAAAACCTGCCTTTATTACAGTGTACTGATAACGGCGAAAAGGCAATCGGTATAATGGAATCTTTCAGAATATCGCATTTGCCGCTTGTAAAAGACAATATTCTGCTTGGTGTAATTTCCGACAGCAATATTTATGACCGTGAATTTGAAATGTGCAATTTCGACAGCAAAACCATTCCATTGATTCATGCTTTTGTATACGAAAACCAGCATATTTACGAGGTAGCTCAAAAAATGCACGAAATGAAAACTACCCTTATTCCGGTGGTTGATATGAGTGAAAATTACCTTGGTGCAATTACTCTTAACGATTTGTCAGATAATATTTTGAAGATTTTTTCAAGCTACGAGTTAGGTGCTGTACTGGTGCTCGAAATGAGTCCCGTAAATTATTCCCTTTCGCAAATTGCTCAAATTGTAGAGTCAAATAATGCTAAGATTTTAAGCCTTTACACTAATAATCCCGAAAATTCAAACGAGTTTGATGTAACTATCAAATTGAATACCACAGAAATATCGTCGGTGGTTGAAACATTTTTGCGCTATAATTACAACATTAAGGCGGTTTATATGGACAATTCGCTGGTTAGCGACATGTATAACGAACGCTACGACTTGTTTATGAAATACCTTAATTTATAGAAAAGTTACATAGCTTCTCGCTTTTGAATTTATAAATAAAACACGAATGAAGATTGCACTTTATAGTAACGAGTTCAGAAATGATTATTTGCTTGTTTATAAGCAAATTGTAGATTTTTTTCGTGCTCGTAACGTGAAAATACTAATGGAAGAGGGAATGAAAAAGACTCTTGAATCGCAATTTCAGTTTCCGGTTGAAGGTATCGGTTCTTTTTCGAATAAAGACCGAAAAACGCTTTCAGCAGATTTAATGCTGTCGATAGGAGGTGACGGAACTTTTCTGAGTTCAACATATTATGCAATTGAAAATCATATACCCATTGCAGGTATCAATTGCGGACGTTTAGGGTTCTTAGCCGATATTCCAAGTCACGATATAGAAACCGCGCTTTCATTATTTATGAATGGTGAGTTTGTGCTTGAAAAAAGAATGTTACTTGAAGTAGCTGAACCCGAAGGCTTGTTTAACGGGTTTAATGTTGCCATGAACGAACTTACTGTGCATAAGCTCGATAATTCATCAATGATTAAAATAGATACCAAAATCGACGGTGAATTTTTGGCCAGCTACTGGGCCGACGGCTTGATTATTTCAACACCTACAGGCTCAACTGCTTATTCGCTAAGCGTTGGAGGGCCAATTTTAGCACCAAATATGGGGGGTATAATCATTACGCCCATTGCATCGCATAATTTAACGGTGAGGCCATTTGTAGTGCCTAATACTGTAGAGATTGAACTCACAATCGACGGCAGGGGCAATCAGTTTCTTGTTTCATCCGATCATCGTTCCGAACCACTCGATTTTTCTAAACGAATTGTAATACGAAAATCACAAAGTTATGTGTCGGTGGTTTTGCTTAAAGGCCAATCGTTTTACAGTACATTGCGTAATAAAATGATGTGGGGTGCCGACCGCCGTAACTAGTAAGACCCGGCTTAGCGGTTTTTCTTTTCGTTACATACTTTACAATATCCTTTAATGTTTAGATGATAATTCTCTGCCTGAAATCCTTTTGGCAATTTGATGTCGGGTTCTGGAAAATGTATGTCGAAGAATCCACCACAGCTTATGCATTTAAAATGCCCGTGTGCCGAGGTGTTTGCATCGTAGCGTGCTTCATGTTCATCAATGTTTACTACTACAGCCAGACCTTTATCTACAAAACGGTTCAAAGTATTATACACAGTAGTTTTCGAAAGCGTTGGAATTGCAGGTAACAATGCTTCGTATATGTTGTCGGCAGTAGGGTGGTTGTGGTTTTTGTGCAAAAACTCAAAAATTTTTAAGCGCTGCACCGATGGCCTGATTCCGTTCCGTATTAAATGTTCATCGTATATTTTCATGATAAAATTGTATTGGTTACAAAAATAGTAAAATAAATTGATTTTATTTTATGAGTACGTGTATGTATATTTAATATGCTGAAATATAGTATATACATACATAATAATTTTTAATCTTTTTTTAACATCATTGTGTTGTCAGATTAAGAATAATTGACTTAATTTGTAATCATTACAAAAATGAATTATTAAATAACCTTTAAAAAATATATTATGAGTTTAGTAGGAAAAAAAGCACCGTTTTTTAGCGATTCTGCAGTGGTTAATGGTAACGACATAGTGGAGAATTTTTCGCTGAAACAGTACGAAGGCGAGAAGTATGTAATTTTCTTCTTCTACCCAAAAGATTTCACTTTTGTTTGTCCAACCGAGATTTTGGCATTTCAAAATAAAATTGAAGAATTTGAAAAAAGAGGAGTAGCAGTTGTGGGTTGTTCAACCGACTCAGAATTTTCGCACTGGGCTTGGTTAAATACCGAGAAAAATAAAGGTGGAATTCAGGGAGTGAAATTCCCGATTGTTGCCGATTTAACCAAAACTATTTCGATGAATTACGATGTGTTGGCCGGCGATTACGATTACAATGAAGATGGTGAAGCTTTTTTTAACGGAGCACCGGTTGCATACCGCGGCTTGTTCCTGATTGATAAAAAAGGTGTAGTTCGCCATTCTTTGATTAACGACATGCCTCTAGGCCGAAGTGTTGATGAAGCTCTTCGTATGGTGGATGCGCTTAAACATTTTGAAGAATATGGCGAAGTGTGTCCGGCCAACTGGAAAGAAGGCGACGACGCTATGCAAGCCTCGGCCGATGGAGTAGCCAGCTACCTGTCAAAACATTAGCAGAAAAATTAGTAACTGCCCATTATAAAATTAAAATTGATTTTGCAAGATTTTTTTCTTGTCGAAAATTAGAGCATTTAATGCATTAAGCCGGTACCTCAAATACCGGCTTTTTTTGTACTTTAGTAGAAATACTTTTACTCCTTTTTATGATAGATATTTCAAGCATAACATTGTCGTCGGTTTATGAAAAGCGGAAAAACGACCGTGATATATTTCAGGAACTTATGCCGGTTAAGGTAAAAGAAATATTACTTTTTGCCACTAAGTACGATGCTTATTCCATTGCGCGCGAAGGTCAGTTCTCCGACAAAATATTTGGCGAATACCTTCAGCTTAACCTTTATTCGGCACCGCGTTTTACAAGCATCAACAGCATTAGCGAAATAGAAAAAATGCTGGATAAAAAGCATTTCGACATGGTAATTATTATGGCCGGAGCCGACAGGGAAACACCCCTTGAGGCAGCACGCATAATAAATGAAATGAAAAACCGGCTGCCTATTCTTCTGCTTGTAAATAATAATTACGATTTAGCATACTTTGCCGAAACTGCCGAACCCCTCGATTTTGTGGATCGTGTGTTTGTATGGAACGGGAATACCTCTATTTTCCTCGCGATGATTAAATACATTGAAGACAAGAAAAATGTGAAGCGCGATGTGAAAGTGGGAAATGTGAGAATTATTTTGCTGGTTGAAGACTCTGTAAAGTATTATTCGAGATATTTGCCGCTGCTGTATACCAATGTAATGCTTCAAACTCAGAATCTCGTGTCCGACGATTCAACCGACGAGTTGCACATGATTCTGAAAATGCGCGCACGCCCCAAAATATTGTTGGTGAGTAAATACGAAGATGCGATTGCGCTAATCCACAAATACAAAGACAATTTGCTTACTGTTATCAGCGACGTGAAATTTTCCCGAAACGGAATTGACGATATCGATGCCGGTATAGAAATGCTTGAATTTGTAAAGGCCAACATTCAGTTCGATATTCCCTTGCTTCTGCAATCGCACGACAAGGATAATGAAAAACGAGCCATTGCAATTGGAGCCGATTTTATCAATAAAAATTCCGATACTCTTTCGAAAGACATCAAAGACTTTATTTATCGACGACTTGGATTTGGAAATTTCGAATTTTTGATGCCCGATGGCCGAAAGGTGGCCGAAGCACACTCGCTTCATGAGTTTCAGGAATTGATGAAAAAAGTTCCTATCGAATCAATTTTGTATCATGCATCGCTTAATGAGTTTTCGAAATGGTTAATGGCGCGTGGTGAAATTAACATGGCCGAACTACTCAAAGTACGAAAAGCCGACGATTTTGAGCGCAAGGTAGATGTGCGCGATTTTATCCTTAATGTATTCGACGAGATGAAAATGCAACAGTTGCGTGGGCGAATTGTAAATTTTGATCCTTCGCTGGTGCTCGGAAATCAGTATATCATTCGCATGAGCAAAGGCTCGTTGGGAGGAAAAGGCCGTGGACTGGCTTTTATTTCAAATTTTATTGAAAATATCGATTTCAAAAAAATTATTCCCAACATAAACATAAGCATGCCTACTACAGCGATAATCGGCGCGCTCGAGTTCGATTCATTTATCGAGAATAATGATTTGTACAATAAAATTATTATTCAGAAACAATACGATGACTTAAATCCGCTTTTTTTGAACGGAAAACTGAGTGAATCTTTACGCGAAAGATTGTTTTTGTATCTCATACGAATGAAAAAACCCTTGGCAGTGCGTTCTTCGGGCTTATTCGAAGATTCTCTCTTGCAGCCTTTTGCCGGAGTTTACAATACCTATTTGCTTCCCAATAATCACCCCGATACAAATGTGCGGGTGCAACAATTATGCGACGCCATTAAACTGGTTTATGCTTCGACATTTGCCCAAACTGCACGTTCATATTTTTCAGCCGTTAATTATAAGGTAGAGGAAGAAAAAATGGCGGTAATTATTCAGGAGCTTGTAGGGCATGAATACAACGAAAAGTTTTATCCGAACATTAGCGGTATTGCCCAATCTTACAATTATTATCCGGTGGCGTACATGGAGCCTTCCGATGGATTTTCGGTTGCAGGAATAGGCCTTGGGCTTTACGTGGTGGGTGGCGAAAAATCATACCGGTTTTGCCCGCGTTTTCCAAAAATTAACCCATCGACTGTGGCCGATGTGGTACGCGACTCACAAAATACTTTTTATGCACTCGACATGAAGCGCACCGAGTTTAATTTGAGCACAGAAGGTGAAATGGCCACCATTAAGAAATTTCGTATAAAAGATGCCGAAAACGACGGTACTTTAGAGTTTTGCGTATCAACTTACGAGCATGAAAATGATACGCTGACACCGGGAATCATGACCAAAGGACTTCGGGTAGTCGATTTTGCGAATATACTGAAGTACGATTATGTGCCCTTGGCTGATTCATTACACATGATGCTCAATATATTTAAAGAAGCAATGGGGGTGCCGGTTGAGTTGGAATATGCCGTTGATCTCGAAGCGGATAAAATAAATGGACTTCCCACTTTGTATTTATTGCAAATTAAACCGCTAATACGTAAAAACGAACAAATAGAAATAAATCTTGAAGAGATGAATAAAGAGCATACCTTTATGTATGCTGTAAATGGCATGGGTAATGGCTCAATCACTAATATTCGAGATGTAATTTATGTCGATATTGCCAGTTTCGACCGTACCCGTACCCGCGAAATGGCTGAGCAGTTGGGTCGCTTTAACGAGGAATTATTATCTGAAGAGAAAGAGTATATTTTGATTGGACCCGGCAGGTGGGGTACACGCGACCCCTTTACCGGCATACCTGTTATGTGGTCGCAAATTTCAAAGGCAAAGGTAATTGTTGAGCTTGGACTGGAGGATTTTCCGCTTGATGCATCGTTGGGCTCACATTTTTTCCATAATGTAACCTCAATGAATGTTGGATATTATTCCGTTCCATACAACGCTGAAGAATCATTTATCAATATTGATTTGCTGAAATCGTTGCCGGTGGTGAAGCATACTGAGTTCATAAAACACGTACGTTTTCCACATGCATTAAAAATAGCCATGGACGGACGTTCGCGAAAAATTATAGTTACACAATAAAATACTTAAGACATGAAACGTTTCTTGTTTGTAATAGCCTCTGTGTTTTTGTTAAGTGCTTGTGCCCAAGTTTTTTTTACCTCGCCTCAGCCTTCAAGGGGAGTCGCCATAAGGTCGTTCCCCGATGCTCAACTGGGTATTTATTCTGACTCAACACTTAATGTTACTCTGCTGAAAAATAAAATAATAATTGAGGGCGATGAATATGTACTTACTACTCGAAACCCTTTAGAAAATGAAGTGCTAGTGAAGTTTTATAAGAATTTTTACTTTGCTTCGTTTTTAGAAGAGGGATATTATCAAGTGTTTATGGCTGGGTTTTTTGATGAAAAACTAGCTGTTTATATGCTTAATGCCGATGCTTACTCCATTGAAGTATTGAACAAATTTGTAGCGGTTGATACTTTAAATACTGAAACAGAAACCTATTTGATAGATGCATCGCGCCGACAGTTTGATGCAATTATTGACAATGAACTTTTTGATGTGATTGGAGTTTTGTCACGGGAATAAGAAAATCTCAGTGAAACAGGCAAAGCTTTCCACTGAGATTTTTTATTTGTGTACTGATGAATTAAGTGTTTAATTATTCAGGTATTTTATCGTAGCCAAAGGTTTGCATGTCGCGGTTTACTTTGCTGACCAGACCTTGTAGTACTTTACCCGGGCCAAGCTCGGTAAATGACGTAGCCCCGTCGGCAATCATATTTTTGACTGTTTGTGTCCAACGAACAGGACCTGTGAGCTGTGCTATTAAATTCTTCTTGATTTCAGCCGGATTGGTTTGCGGCAAAGCATTCACATTTTGATATACAGGGCATATCGGTTCTTGAATTGTAGCCGCTTCGATAGCTTCGGCCAATTCTTTTCGTGCAGGTTCCATAAGTGGAGAATGAAAAGCACCTCCAACGGGTAAAATGAGTGCGCGTTTTGCACCTTTGCCTTTTAATGTTTCGCATGCGGCTTCAACTGCTTTGACCTCCCCCGAAATCACAAGTTGTCCGGCACAATTATAATTTGCAGCTACTACAATGCCTTCGGTTTGCTCGCAGGTTTGTTCAACCACCTCATCGTCGAGGCCTACAATGGCAGCCATTGTCGAAGCTTGTGCCTCGCATGCTTTCTGCATTGCCTGTGCGCGTATCGACACCAGTTTGAGCCCGTCTTCGAACGATAATGCTCCGGCGGCAACCAGTGCCGAAAATTCTCCAAGCGAGTGCCCTGCAACCATTTGCGGGTCAAATTTTTCATTCAGCACTTTCGACAAAATTACCGAATGTAAAAAAATAGCCGGTTGTGTTACCTTGGTTTGCTTCAGCTCATCGGCACTGCCGTTGAACATTATTTCGGTAATGTTGAACCCTAATATCTGATTTGCTTTTTCAAACATTTCGAGTGCAAGGGGTGAGTTTTCATACAAATCTTTACCCATTCCTGAGTATTGTGCCCCTTGTCCGGGAAATACAAATGCTTTCATGTTTTACTATTTTATTGTGAATTATAAATATTGAATGAAACTCAGATACAGAAATGAGCTTCATCCATAAATTGATTATCTTTTTTAAAGTAGCAAAAGTATAATTTTTACCACAACGGGAGTTGTCATTATCTCAAAAGTAGCAGTAAATTGGGTTTAATGGCGAAACTTTGAACAAATGGATTAATATTTTGAAAGTTGATGTTTTTATTATTCGCTATGGTGTTTCGGGTATTTATTTTTCAGATATTCATGTGTTGCCATTTGCGACTGCACCGGTTTTTTGTCGTTTTTTATTCTGATATTTTCCATTTTTGGGTTTATTTCGCAAGCTTTTACATTGTCGGCCAGCTGAATGTTCAGTATGTCGATAATTTCCTGTTTAATTGACGGGTTGTACACAGGGCATACACATTCTATGCGACGGTATAAATTACGTTTCATCCAATCGGCCGAGCCAATGAAAACTTTTGGGTCGCCATTGTTATGAAAAACAAAAACACGGGCATGTTCCAGGAATCTGTCAATTATTCTGATTACTCGAATATTCTTACTGTATTTTTTGCCTGTTTTTAATATGCATACTCCGCGAACAATTAAATCTATTTTGACACCGGCTTCACTGGCTCGGTAAAGCATTTCAATCATGTGCGGATCTTGCAACCCGTTCATTTTAATTAAA
>SKHV01000153.1 GCA_007116765.1 Prolixibacteraceae bacterium
ATGCGTCAAATTAATATGAGCGAGCGCAAAGTACATGCTAGTAATAAATAGAGAAAGCCACACATTATATCTTTTCAAAAATTGATTTAATTAATATTTGGTAATGAAACTTTAAACAATATATGAATTAAGAAGCAACTATACTAATTCTTAAGAGGCTGTATAGAAAGCTTTTATTTGACCACTAAGACATAAATTCAGAAAGACAACACAAAGTGTGGTTTACATATAATGAGTTTTACGAAATTTAATGCCTTTAGGCCTTTGTGGCAAATACTAATATCTATGACTTACTAAACAACCCCTTTTTTATTTCTTATCTCTACTACATTTTATTAAATTTGGACAATGAAACTTCAATGAAATACCATGCGCAAAAAAATATATCAGGTCGATGCTTTTGCATCTGAACCTTTCACTGGAAATCCTGCAGGGGTAATGCTTATTGATTCAAGCGTTACTGAGCAATGGATGCAACACATGGCTGCCGAAATGAATTTATCCGAAACAGCTTTTCTTTTACCTGTTGACGATCATTTTCAAATCAGGTATTTCACACCAACCCGGGAAGAGCCCCTTTGCGGGCATGCAACTTTAGCAAGCGCTCATATTATTTACGAGCTTGGGCTCAAAAAAACTGACGAGGATATCTTATTCAAAGCCCAAGGTGGAGATCTTAACATTAGAAAAGAAAATGATTTCATTGTGATGAATTTCCCCGAGTATCCTTTAAATAAGATTGCAACACAGGAGAATTTTAGTGATATAGTTGGCTTTGAACCGATAGAAATCTATGCAAGTAGCTATGAATGGATTGTAGCTGTTGCCAAAAACGAAAAGGAAATAGTAAATATCACTCCACAGTTTGAAAAAATGACTCAAAACGGTCTGGGAAACATAATGGTGACAGCCAAAAGTGATAACCCCGACTATGACTTTGCAGTGCGTTGTTTTGCACCAGTATCAGGAATTAACGAAGACCCTGTAACCGGTTCGGCTCACTGTGCCCTCACTCCCCTTTGGGCAAAAAAACTAGGAAAAACTGAAATGAAATCGAAACAGATTTCAAAACGCACAGGTGAATTGATCGTAAAGCTTCTTGACAAAAGAGTTGAAATTAAAGGAAAAGCAATTACAGTTTTTGATGCAGAGATTAAACTTTAGCGCTTTCGCTTTTTTCATTTCCAGTTAAGCATAAATTAACAAACCTCTTGCCTCTCACAACACCCTGAATATGTGCGTTTTTAACTCTTAAAAGACAACAACATAAGCCTTCTTATTTTTATCAATTCTAAATTGCAGAAATTAATGTATTTTGCAATCCATACATTGCAAAAAGCGGTGTTTTTTATTATTTTTGTATTTCAAAACTAATGAATGGAGTATTTTAAAGAAGCACATATAAACCTGACCAATAATTCAAGCAGCAGAATTCGTCGTCAATTAATGGATGAAATTAATTGGAACGACAGAATAATTGGCATCAAAGGTTTCAGAGGGGTAGGTAAAACTTCATTCCTGCTTGATATGCTAAGAGAAAAACACCCCACCCCCAAAGACTCACTCTACATAAATTTAAACAGCTTTTACTTTACAGGGCGAAGAATTTCGGGTTTTGCCGACGAGTTTTACAAACGCGGCGGTAAACTGCTGGTACTCGATCAAATTCATAAATATCCTGAGTGGGCCGAAGAATTAAACGAATGCTACGACAAACTACCCGGCTTAAAAATTGTGTTCACCGCTTCGCCGGTATTGCGTATTCATGAAGGTAACGAAAGCCTTAAAAACAAAGTGAATATTTACTATCTGCCGGGGCTTTCGTTCCGCGAATATTTAAATTATCACACCAAACAAAATTTCAAGAATTATTCATTTGATCAAATTTTGGAAAACCACGTTGAAATTGCCAGTAACATTATCAAGAAGGTAAAACCTCTGGCCTTTTTTAACGATTATCTCAAACACGGATACTTCCCCTACTTTCTCGACAGGAAAGTATATTTCACCGACGATTTACTCAAGCACATAAATCTGGCACTTGAGATTGACGTAACTTACCTCAATCAAATCGAATTGAAATATTTGTCGAAACTGAGAAAATTATTATACATAGTTGCAAACGAAGTACCCTTAAGCCCGAACGTAAGCAAGTTAAGTACCGAAATTGAAACTTCGAGAGCTACAGTAATGAACTATTTGCGCTATTTAAAAAATGCACGCCTAATAAACATGCTGTACACCAATGGCGACGAAGAACTGCAAAAAAAACCCAGTAAAATATATTTGCACAACACCAATTTTTTAAATACTGTTGTGCCCGAAAATCACGACAATGCCACCTACCGACAAACATTCTTTTACAATCAGGTTGTAAGCAAAAACAATCTGAAAGCCGTTGAAAATTATGACTTTTGCGTCAACGACAAGTTCTTTTTCAATGTTGGAGGAAAATATATTGAAGCTGTTGATAAAACCAGTTACGCAGCATCTGATCGGATTGAAGTAGGCCATGGTAATAAAATACCACTATGGCTGTTTGGATTTTTATACTAGAACTATTAGAAATTAAATACAAAACTCTTTAAAGTTATGGCAAAAGAAAAAAAGTTTGTTGTATGTGATGGAAACTGGGCCGCGGCGCACATGAGCTATATGTTCAGCGAAGTGGCATGTATCTATCCTATTACACCATCGTCGAACATGGCAGAATATGTTGACGAGTGGGCTTCTTATGGAAAAACCAACATGTTTGGCCGTCCTATTAAGTTGGCCGAAATGCAAAGTGAAGGTGGTGCGGCCGGTGCTGTACACGGAGCCTTGCAAAGTGGTGCACTGGCAACAACCTACACTGCTTCGCAGGGTTTGTTGCTGATGATTCCAAACATGTACAAAATTGCTGGTGAGTTATTACCTACTGTATTCCACGTAAGTGCACGTGCAGTTGCTGCTCATGCCCTTTCAATTTTTGGCGACCACAGCGACGTTTACGCATGCCGTCAAACCGGTTTTGCTATGTTGGCAGCAGGTTCGGTACAGGAAGAAATGGATTTAGCGGGTGTAGCACACCTTGCAACCCTTAAGTCACGTGTTCCGTTTCTTGCATTCTTCGACGGATTTCGCACTTCGCACGAGCTTCAAAAAATTGAAGTTCTTGAGCAGGAAGACATTAAACCATTGGTTGACATGGAAGCGCTAAATGCCTTCCGCAACAGAGCTCTCAATCCTGAGAATCCAGTAACACGCGGTACTGCTCAGAACCCCGACATTTTCTTCCAGGCGAAAGAGTCTGCAAATAAATTCTACGATGCTGTTCCTGCAATTGTAGAAAATTACATGAAGGAAATCGAAAAAGTTACAGGCCGTAAATACGACCTCTTCGATTATTACGGAGCCGACGATGCTACCGATATTATTGTAGCAATGGGTTCGGTTACCGAAACAATTAAAGAAGTAATTGACAAGCTTGTTGCTGAAGGTAAAAAAGTAGGTTTGGTTGCAGTTCATCTGTTCCGCCCATTCTCTACACCTCACCTTATGAAAGCCCTGCCGGCTACCACTAAGCGTGTAACTGTTCTCGACAGAGCCAAAGAACCCGGTTCGGTTGGAGAACCATTGTACCTCGATATTCGTAACTCGATTGGCGAAGCCCTCGAAACCGGAAAAGCTCCGTTCAAAGGATGGCCGGTTGTTGTAGGCGGACGTTTTGGATTAGGTTCAAAGGACACTACCCCATCGCAAATACTTGCCGTGTTTAAAAATATGGAAATGAACGAGCCTAAAAACAAGTTCACCGTAGGTATTGTCGACGATGTAACCTTCACCTCGCTTCCAATGTTACCCGAAGTAAAAGTTTCGCCCGACGATGTGGTTGAAGCTAAATTCTACGGTTTAGGTTCTGATGGAACAGTGGGTGCAAACAAAAACTCGATAAAAATTATTGGCGATGCAACCGATAAATACTGCCAGGGATACTTCGAGTACGACTCGAAAAAATCGGGCGGTTTTACCTGCTCGCACTTGCGCTTTGGCGATAGCCCGATACGTTCAACGTACCTGATTACCACACCCGACTTTGTGGCATGTCACGTGCCTGCATACCTCAACCTGTACAATGTGCTTAAAGGTTTGAAAAAAGGTGGCAACTTCCTGTTGAACACCATTTGGGATGTGGAAGAAACCAAAAAACGTTTACCGGCAAAAATGAAGAAATACCTTGCCGAAAACGAGATTAAATTCTACGTAATTAAAGCAACCGAGCTTGCCGAAGAAATTGGCTTAGGTAACCGCACCAACACCATTCTTCAATCGGCATTCTTTAAAATAACCGAAGTAATTCCTTACGAAATGGCCGTTGATCAGATGAAG
Organism: Prolixibacteraceae bacterium; assembly: GCA_007116765.1. GTDB lineage: Bacteria > Bacteroidota > Bacteroidia > Bacteroidales > Prolixibacteraceae > Roseimarinus. The sequence goes on from SKHV01000153.1 coordinate 4,369, forward strand.
AAAGCCATTGTAAAATCGTACGGAATGAAAGGTGAAACCATTGTTAACATGAACTATGCGGCTGTTGACGCAGGTGGTAAAAATGTTATTCCGGTTGAAGTACCCGCCGAATGGGCTTCAATAAAAGTTGAAGGCGATAACGAAACTTCTGCTCGTCCCGACTTCATCAAAAATGTAGTTGATGTAATTAACGGACAAGACGGAAACAGCCTGCCTGTTTCAACATTTGTAGGAATAGAAGACGGTTCATTTATTCCAGGAACGTCGGCTTATGAGAAACGCGGTATTGCAATTAATGTACCCGAATGGCAAGCCGAAAACTGTATCCAGTGTAACCAATGTGCATATGTATGCCCACACGCTGCAATACGTCCGTTCTTGTTAACCGAAGAAGAAGCGGCTTCTGCACCGGCCAACACTGCGCTTATCGATGCTGCACCGGCAAAACAATTCAACGGTTTGAAATTCCGTATGCAGGTATCACCACTCGATTGTACCGGTTGCGGAAACTGTGCCGATGTGTGCCCGTCGAAAGAAAAATCGCTTATTATGAAGTCGCTCGACTCGCAAATGGCCGAAGTTGAACGCTACAAGCATATGGATGAAAAAGTGGGTTACAAAGAAGTGGTTGATAAATTCAAAACCATTAAAAACTCACAATTTGCCCAACCTCTGTTCGAGTTCTCGGGAGCTTGTGCCGGTTGTGGTGAAACGCCATACATCAAAACAATTACCCAACTTTACGGTGAGCAAATGATGGTGGCCAACGCTACCGGATGTTCTTCAATATACGGTGGTTCAGCTCCTGCTACTCCATACTGCAAACACAAAGAAAGCGGTAACGGACCGGCCTGGGCCAACTCACTGTTCGAAGACAACGCCGAGTATGGCTTTGGTTTTGCCGAAGGGGTAACTGCTCAACGCGACCGCCTTGAAATGGTAATGAAAGCCGCCTTAGGCAATGGTGCCGGCGATGCTGAAAAAGAAGCTTATACCGAATGGATTGAAAACAAAGAAAATGCTCAGGTATCAAAAACAGCTTCATCTAAAGTACTGAAAGCCATTGAAGGAGTCAATTCAGAAACTGCTAATATCATTAAGGAATTAAAACAATACCTTGTTAAAAAATCCATTTGGGTATTTGGTGGCGACGGATGGGCTTACGACATTGGTTACGGTGGTTTAGACCACGTAATTGCCAGCGGAAAAGACATCAACATTCTGGTAATGGACACCGAAGTATACTCGAACACCGGAGGCCAGTCGTCGAAAGCAACACCTGTAGGTGCGGTGGCTAAATTCGCTGCATCGGGTAAGCGTATCCGCAAAAAAGACCTTGGAGCTATGGCTATGAGCTATGGCTATGTTTATGTGGCACAAGTGGCAATGGGTGCAAACCAGTCGCAATACTTTAAAGCACTGAAAGAAGCCGAGGAATATCCCGGACCTTCAATCATTATTGCCTACTCGCCATGTATCAGCCATGGATTGCGCGGTGGCATGGGGAAAACACAGTTCGAATCGAAAAAAGCAGTTGAGTGCGGTTACTGGCACTTATTCCGCTACAACCCAATGCTTGAAAGCGATGGCAAAAATCCGTTTATACTTGACAGCAAAGAACCCAATTGGGACGAGTTCCAAAACTTCCTGAAAGGTGAAGCTCGATATACAGCCCTGCTGAAAGCCTTCCCCGAAGAAGCTTCGGAATTGTTCAAAGCTGCTCAGGAAAATGCTCTATGGCGTTATAATTCATACAAACGTCAAACTGAACAATAATGGTAAAAAAACCAATCAGTTTATAAACTCAAAAAACCGTGTTTCGAAAGGAACACGGTTTTTTTTTTTGATGCCTGAAAAAGAGGATTCAAGCATCGATTTCAGTCACTCACTAGAAAATACTTTCAAAAATATTCTTCTCCCAATATATTTGTGTTGAATTGTAAAACACATTATTATGATATTCAACAGCAAGTATGGAGGAATTTATTATCAACTAACCGGTTCAAACAATTTGCCATGTATGGTTTTTATTCACGGGGTGGGAATGGATCAGCGAACTTTTGAAGAACAAGTTAATTTCTTCAAAGATAAATACCGGATTCTTGTTTGGGATTTACCCGGACATGGCAAGTCAACTTTAAAAAATTACAACAAGCGGTTTACCGAGTTGTGTGCTGAATGCTTGAACGAGCTAATGGAAGCCTTGGAAATTGAAAGTGCAATTTTAGTAGGTCAATCGCTTGGAAGCATGATTGTACAACATGTACAAATCAAATTTCCCGATAAAGTAAGTGCAAGCATTCATGTGCCCGGCATCGAATTAAAATCTCATGTGGGTGCATGGTCAAAAATATTTGTTCCTTTTATGATGTTCTTGTTCCGGCTTATACCCTCAAAAGCATTTTATAAGTCGTTTGGCAAGCACAGGGCAGTTAAAAAAGAAGTGCAACATTACTTGACGGAAACGATGAGCCACACCGGAAAAAAACTTGCACTCGCTATAACCGATGATATGATTTTAGATTTAATTGATAAAACACCCAAACCAAAAGCATCGCCTCTTTTGATTACTTACGGACAAAAAGACTTGTTTTTTATCCGTAACGCTGCTAAAAAATGGCACAAACAAAAACCAGAAAGCATTTGTACCGAAATTAAAAACGCCAATCATATTGCCAACCAGGACAATCCGGAAGAATTCAACCGGGCTGTATCAAATTTTTTAAAAGACTAAGGCAAAAAAATTATTCTGGTTGATGTATTGGCCGGCATATTTGGTCTGACAATGATTATCCTGTCAATTACATTCTTTTAAAATTACTTAAGCTGACAACTATTTCATTGAGCTAAATTGATGTGAAAAAACTTTATGAAACTTACGAATAAAAACAAACAATAATTATTACTAACTTTGAATCAAGATAAGCAAGCAATAAGCTCACAATGAAACACAAACAAACCATAAAATCAATGAAATGATTAAACAGCTATTCATAATTTCAGTTCTCTCTCTGTTGATTATAATTCAAATGTTTGCACAAACAGATCATAAAATTGTAATCGACGAGGATATTCAACTGATTCATCTTCGCGACTCGGTTTTTATACATATATCTTGGCATCAAATGGACAATTACGGCCGCTTTCCATCAAACGGACTGATAGTGATTAAAAACGGACAGGCGCTTATGATTGACACTCCTATGGATAATTCCAAAACGGAGAGATTAACCCAATATTTGCGTGATTCGTTAAAGGTCAAATTAAGCACCCTTATAGCCGGGCATTTTCACAACGACTGCATAGGCGGCCTTGAATATTTGCAAGACATAGGTGTGGAGAGCATTGCAAACTCGATGACCGTTTCGCGGTGCAGGGAACTTGAACTACCCGTACCCTCAATACCCTTTACCGATTCACTGATATTCAACTTCGAGGGTGAGACGATTGAGTGTCGTTATTTTGGAGCAGGACACTCAACAGACAACATTGTAGTTTGGATTCCAAATAAAAAAATACTGTTTGGCGGATGCCTCGTCAGATCAATCGATTCAAAGGGGCTTGGGAATTTATCCGATGCAGTAGTGAACGACTGGGATTTCACGATTAAAAAACTCATGAAGAACTATCCCATCGTTGAAACCGTAATTCCCGGACATGGAAACGTTGGAGGTCCGGAACTATTGACACATACAATAGAACTGGTTCAAGCCGAAAAGAAAAAATAATTAAACTCTCCAATAGGAAAGTATGAGCAAAAACAATACAAAAAGTTTCAAAAAAGGAATACTGATTATCGGAATTGCTCTGGTTCTGATTATCGCAGTTATATTCATCATTCAATTCAAAAAAAACAAAACACATCAAATACTAGAAAGCGATAAGGAATTGGACTCATCCCACTACTCAATCGACACCTTATCTCCTACTCTTTTCTATTGGAAAGCCGAACACGATACAGCTACAAATAAGGAGTTTTTAAATCGAGGTTCATTGCTCGATTCCATTTCGAAAACACCTCACAACTTAATCGGCATTCTGAACAAACGACCTGCAAAATCTAAAATTGAATTCATTAGCATAAATGAAGACACCCTAACAATCAGTATTTTAGATGAAAAATACCTTATCGAACAAATGGGTTCAACCGGAGCTTATTGTTATCTTGCCGAAACCGTTTTCACCCTTACCGAAATAAAATGGGTTGAACTTGTCCGAATTGAAATGGAACACGGTTCACATGCCAGTCCGGGCATTTACCGCAGAAACGATTTTGAAAACATGATAAAAGGCAAAGAAGCTCAATAAGCAATAAAAACTGAATAAACGAACCGGCAAAATCAAAAATTTACAATTTTTACTAATTGGATAATTTGATTTTTAAATCAAATCATTTACACAATTACTTGCAGAATACTATTCCTATAAATCCTTTTTAAGATAAATCATATCAACAAGTTGTATGTCGCCCTCGAACATAGGATGGTCATAATTGTCTGTAAAAAAATTCTTTACTCGATATGACTCTTCAAATCCACAACTTTTATAAAACGACATAATTGTCGGCGTTTCGCCTGTCCCGACAAGCATGGTTTTGTAGTCGTTTTTGTAAAAATCAGAAATGAATTTTATCAATGCTCTACCGTACCCTTTGCTTTGGTATTTCTCGTATGTCGCTATGTTTTTCAGCTCACAGATTTCTTTATTTATTGGCAATACAACGCAAACACTTTTCAAATCATCGTCATATAAAGCAAACAAGTCTCCACTCGACAAATACTTATCAATCATATTTTCCTGCTCGTCTGCCAACAACAATAAGTCAAGAAACTGTTTCTTATTTTCAATAATTTTTTCTATTTTCACCATATCTCTGCGGTTTCCTAATCTGTCTTATTTTTTTCGTATCGACCCATCATTTTCATACTCCTTATTCTTTACTTAAAACCTATCTCAAGCCTTCCATGCTAATGGTGTATTCATAAAGAGATACAGTCCTACTCTCAATACTGGAAGGTGACTCACCAATATATCTGGCACCTATTTTATCATAAAATCCTTTTGAGTTTGGGTCACTAAATATGTATAAATACTTAATTCCTTTTTCTATACAAATAATATTTGCATATCTCATCAGTTTTGTTCCAATCCCTTTTCTTAAATAATTAGGATTAATAAA
>SKHV01000033.1 GCA_007116765.1 Prolixibacteraceae bacterium
AATCTCCATTTAGAGATGCAGGATTAACTGAAACTTTTTCATTAAATGTTTTCTTCCAAATATTATTGTATTTCAAATCATAACAATAAAAATCTGTTATTGTCTCATCGTAGTCGTCTATGTCGATTTTTCGTTGATAGCATATTAAATCTTTTGAAGCCGACACTCGCATATCAGCCAACGAGTCAACTTCAAGGACTATTTCACCTTGATCGTTAAATACTAAAAGTGAATTTGTCGATAAATGTACTTCATGGCTAAGATTCACCATGTGCATTATCCAGTGCTTACCGTCATCCGAAAGGTAACTGTATGTTGGGGCTCTATCTTTCAGATTCTTTTCCCATTTCTTGTTGCCCTTTTCATCGAAATATTTTATGCTTGACGAAGCCAGTTCAATATTATTTTCACTTTCAAAAAAAATTGATTGCACATAAGCTTTCCTGTTTTTGGAAACAGCAGCTTTCACCGACCATGGCTTTTTGTCTTTATGCATCGGATCGATATCATGCTTTACATTGGATTTATAATCTTCCGCATTCAGTCTGATTTCTCTTCCGGGCTTCAGCATGTCTTTTTTGATCTTCATCCCATCCAGCTCGATGGTTTCCTGTGCATTTGCACCCAATAACAGGGCGCAAAATGCTATTATGAGTATGATGTGGTTTTTCATATTTTACTTTTTTAGGTATTTCAGTGTATTCACATTATCCAACTTAATGTTGTCGAGAAAGTATTCGCCATTCATATAAACATCAAGCGATCCATCGTTTAGGAGTATGGCAGTTGGCCTGTAAAAATTACCTTTTATATTTTCATAAACCCTATGTCCGAGGTATTTTCCATCCAAGTCATGAAAAATAACCATGCCTGTCCAAGGTGCAACAATTGACGTTAAAGCAATAATATACTCGCTGTTTTGCACGAAAGAGGCACCGTTGTAAATCCGCCCATCAAGGACATCTTCTTTTACATCATAATAAGAAGTTCTGCTGTATTTTAACGTACTTAAATCGTACACATCAAAACTTGTAGGTAAGTTGTGTTTAGCTGAGCGTGAGACCAACAAATATTTACCATCATCAGATATTTGATCAATCCTGCCTTTCAAAAACTCGTAGTCTAGTTTCACAATAAAATCGCCATTGCGCGTATAAATATTATGGATTGTTTCGTTTTCCCTAATCCTAATGTAATCGCCATTGAATGATGCCGGCATAATAACCACATCGTTCTCGAAGGTTTTGCTCCATCCTGTGTTTGTTTTCAGGTCGAAACAATAAACCGTTTTCTTATCGGCTTTGCTTCCTGTATATCGATAATCCGAACGATAACAGACTACATCACGGGAATTTGACACATTAATAGAAGGCCATTTTTCATGTTCCAGTAAGGTTTCTCCATTTTCATCAAAAATCAGTAATCTCCTGTTTTCATCAGCGGGTTCATCTGAAAGGTAATCAATCAATTCAATTATGCACTTTTTACCATCGGGCGACAAAAAACAATTGCTTACGCTTTTGCCTTTCAGCGTTTTTTCCCATTTGAGTTTTCCTTTTTCATCAAAAAACTTAAGGCTTGTCGAATCAGACAATAAATCAAAACCGTTTTTGTCTTTCGTATAGTAGGTGGATTTTGCAAAACTCTTCTTCTCTTTCGATGAGTACACCCGCAATGAATTCAGCTCAAGGTTTTCGTTTCCGATACCTTTACTTTTCAATTTAGGTAGTTTCTTTAGCATAGTTGAATCAGCAACATAAGGCTTATAGTGTTTTAACTCTTTAAGGTCAAACTTCATCCCATCCAGCTCGATGGTTTCCTGTGCATTTGCACCCAAAAACAAGGTGCAAAATGTTATTATGAGTATAAGGTGTTTCATATTATTTGCTTTTCTTTAATTCCAACTTCGCCAAACGCTTTTCTATTTCTAACAACTGCTTGTTCTGGCTTTCTATTTCGGCTTGTTGTGCTTTTACCGCTTCGATCAATACGGGGATAAGTTCGGTATAAAAAATAGATTTAATGCCTTCTTCGTTTGTAAAAATCATGTCGGGGAAAACCTCTTCCAATTCCTGCGCAATGAAACCGTAATGCGTTTTCTTTTCTTTGCCCTCGCGCTTTTCGTCAGCTTTCAACTTGTATTGCTTTGCATTGATTTTCATCAGCTTATCAAATTCCGACCCCAATGGTCTGATTTCTTCTTTGTAAATTGAGTCGGAAGTTAATGCTTGTCCGTTTGCTATTACAACTCCACTGCCGAAAACTTCAAAGACGTTGTGCCAGTTATGATTTTTTACTAAAAAGCCCCTCTGGTTATTATTCCCGTTGACTCTTGCAGTTATACCATAAGTCCATGATCCAGTAGAATATTGCTGGTATAGCAGTTCTCCATTATTAGAGAGCAATTGTAAATGACCTGTACCTGCCCTTAACCTAATTCGGTTATTGTCAACATCTATATCTTGTGCTTTTACAGGGCTTACACTGAAGAATGCTAAAAAACTAATAATGGTGATACTAAAAGTAAATAAATGTAGATTTTTCATATTTTTGATTGTTATTTGAACCCCAATGGGCTGCAACCCGGGGTTCGGTAAATACTAAATTTGTTTTTTTAAGGCAGCATGGTTTCGACTTCGTCGATTTGACAATTCGGATTGTGTTGCCTTTTTAATATCCTTGCGGGCTTGCTGTGCCTGCAAGCAGCAATATTCTTGTTTACTCACTCAGCGCAAACTCTGTGGTTTTGTATGGTAAAATCTGACAATCCGCTCCCGGAAATTTCAGGGCATATGGCTTAGGGTATTTTACATAGGCATTGGCTTTTGGCATGTTTTTATTTGTAAAGATTTAATTGATAATTAAAAGGGCACTTAACCAAACATTTTGTCAAATATAATAATCGGGGGGGGTGATTCCCAAATTTTCTGTGTGAAAATTGCAAAAAAAATATTTTATTGCTGTTCATCTAAAATGCAAGAAAGTTATAGTATCCCCTTCGATTAAGTACGACATTACTTTGGACGAAAAGTAGAATTTAATAAAAAAAAAGCTGCCCTTTTCTGTAAAGGCAGCTTTAAAATTATCATTATTGATATTGTTTGTTTATTCGCGTACTGCAGCTATGCCCGGAAGGTCTTTTCCTTCGAGGTATTCGAGCAATGCACCGCCGGCAGTTGAGATGTACGAAACATCGTTGGCCAGGCCAAATTTATTGATACAGGCAACCGAGTCGCCACCACCAATTAACGAGAATGCACCTTTTTTAGTTGCCGCAACAATTGAGTCGGCAATTGCGTGCGAACCTTTCGCAAAGTTTTCGAATTCGAATACGCCAACAGGACCGTTCCAAAGTATGGTTCCCGATTCTTCAATTGCTCTTTTCATTTTTTCGATGGTTTTAGGACCAATGTCAAGTCCCATCCAGCCATCGGGTATTTCCATTGGAGGGCAAATCTTGCTGTTCGCATCGTTCGAAAAATTATCGGCAACTAAAACATCGCAGCCAAGTATAATGTTTACCCCTTTTTCTTTTGCTTTTAGCTCAATGGCTTTTGCGGTTTCAATATAGTCGTTTTCACAAAGCGAATCACCTACATTACCTCCACGTGCTTTGAAGAAAGTGAAAGTCATACCGCCACCAATAATAAGGTTGTCTACTTTATCGAGCATGTTTTCGATAATGGTAATTTTCGACGAAACCTTTGCACCACCCATAATTGCAGTTAGCGGGCGCTTTGGTGAGGTAAGTACTTTGTCAAGGCTTTCAAGTTCGCTGCCAATTACATATCCAAACATTTTGTCGTTGGGGAAGAATTTGGCAATTATAGCGGTTGAAGCGTGTGCACGGTGCGCAGTTCCAAATGCATCGTTAATCCAGCAGTCGCCGTTTTCGGCAATTTGCTTGGCAAAGTTTTCGTCGCCTTTAGTTTCTGCGTCGTGAAAACGCAGGTTTTCAAGTACCAATACTTCACCGGGCTTAATGCTTTCCGACATTTTTTTAGTTTCTTCGCCTACACAGTCGGGGGCAATTTTTACTGTAGCTCCGTCAAGCAAATCCGATAGGTGCTTAACAATATGGCGCATTGAGAATTTGTCTTCGGGACCGCCTTTGGGGCGACCAAGATGCGACATAATCACAGGTGAACCACCCTTTTCAATCACTTTTTTGATGGTGGGTAAAGCTGCCCTCATGCGGGTATCGTCTGTGATTTCAAGCTGCTCATTAAAAGGTACGTTAAAATCAACCCTAATAAGTGCTCTTTTTCCTGAAAAATCGTAATTTTCAATTGTTTGCATTGTTTCTGATCTTTAGATTTTAAAATTTTCGGCAAATATATAAATATAATATTGAAGGGGTTGCAGTATATTCTATAAAAAATTTCTTACAGCCACTTTTTCTTTCTAAAATAGAATAACATGATAACTGCAACAATAAGCATTACTATAAGCATAATAAAATAACTGTACTTATAATGTAATTCAGGAATGTGGTCGAAATTGGTTCCGTATACACCGGCAATAAAAGTAAGTGGAATAAAAATGGCGGCAAAAATGGTAAGCACTTTCATTACATCGTTGGCACTGTTGCTTTGGTTTGCGTTGTAAATGTTGAGGTAATCGGCTGTCATTGAATGGTATAGCTCAATGGTTTCCTGAGCGTGGGTAAGAATTGCATCGAGGTTTTCGATAAAGGGGCGCGTGGTTTTTTTGATTAGTGGCGAGTCAGAGGCTTTTAATTGTTTTGATATTTCCGAAGCAGGCCTTACCGATTTCCGAATAAAACTTATTTCGGTTTTATAATTGAAAATGGTTTCTACAATTTCTTTATCGATACCTGTTAAGACCTTTTTTTCGTGTTTTTCAATATTGTCGCCTAATTCGCTTATGCAAAGCATATAGTTATCGGCAATGGTATCAAAAATCCGATAGAACAGATAATCGGAGTCGCCGTTTCTTACGCGGCCAATGTTTTGCCTGATGCGGTTTCTAATGGGTTCAAAAAACTCACCGGTACGTTCCTGAAAGGTGATTACAAACCACGAGCCCAATATAATTGAAATTTGTTCTGAATTTACTGTTTTTCCTGGCTCTTGAAGCCACAACATTTTTAAAAAAACCGAAAGAGTTTGCTTATCGTAAGTGATTTTTGGGCGTTGGTCGGTATTTACAATATCTTCGAGCACCAATGGTGAAATGTCGAATTGTGTTCCAATTTTCTGGATGAGTTCCTGATCGTGCACCCCGTCAATGTTAATCCAGTTTACCTGGTTTTTGTCGGTTTTTTGAATCAGTTCGTCAATGTTGTCACTTTCCCATTCCTCAATCATTTCACGGTTAAAAACCATGAGCCTGAGCCTGGAGTTTTCCATTTTTTGCTTGCCGATAAAAGTCAGTGTACCCGGCGATTTGCCTACAAGCGATTTTCTGTTTTTAAGAAATCGTGCCATTTTATTGTAGTTTTAGCTTAAATCTTTACGGTCGAGTGAATTCACAAACAATATTGAACCAATATTATCGTACCCAAGAAAATATTCTTCTTTTTTACGTTTTACCATTTCTTCTCTGAAACCCACAATTGTTAATCCGGCAGTAACAGAATGTTCATTGATTATTTTTTTTGACGAGATATTCTCTTGACGGGGAATAATTATTATGTTATTGGCATTTATAGGAAGCCGTCCTGTAAGTACCATTTCCTCAAGTTCTGCTTTGGCCTCTTTTTCTTGATTAGGGTCACAAATATTAAAAATCTTAATGGTTGATCGGTGCCAGTCGGGATGGCCTAAAATAATAAAGCTTAACAAAATCATAAGGTTTCCGTTTTCATAATCTCCGGCACGAATCCACACGTGAATTTCTTTTTTAAAATCAGACACCTGTTCCGATGAACCCAATATGCAAATGTCGAAATTACCGGCATGTATCAAGGCCAGGTTATCCACTACCTTATCGAGGTTTTGTCCTGTTTTTTTATCGAAATCTAGCAATACCATGTTGTTTTCCATGCCCGAGATGCCTGGGAGTTGTATCGCCTGTGCTATTGCCGATGTGTATGAAGGCGAAATGATTGTGTCGATAAAAATGCTGCTATTAAGACCTTTATACATTTGAGTAATTTTGTTTATATCGGTATCGGCTTTGGTTTTAGTGGCCTTGCTGTAATAACCTTCAATTAAATGCAGGTAAGTTCCAAATCCATACTTGTACGATATCCATGAGAGCAATTGTAAAACCTGATTACGTTCAAATGTATACTGCGAAATGCAAATTGCACTTGGACGCCACTCGCTATATTTTCCTTTTTGTTGTTGTTTTTTTACATAAGTATGCAGGTTGCGGTTTAACTGATAAATACTGTTAGCAAAAATTGCCTGAAACCCTTTTCTGTCTTTATTCTTATACGAAATGTAAATGTACAGCAGCAGCATGATTACAAAAGCAAGCATTGCATACGAGGTATTTATTTTAAACATTACCCAAACAGAAACAACAAAACCGGTCAATGAAATGAACCAACGCGATTTGAATGTGGGCCGGTACGATGGTGACGCACCAAAATGGTTGAGGAACGATATCAGGCAAATAGCACCGTAGGTTACCATGAAAAACATCGAAATAATTTCGGCCACAGCATTAATGTCGCCCAAAGCAACAAAAGCGAAGGCAATGATTACGGTAACCATTGAAGCATTTACCGGCTCGCCCTTTTTCTCGAACGAAAGCCAGCGGTTTATTTTGGCAAGAGGAAAGGTGCCATCTTTCGAAAGGGCATGTAATGTGCGGGGAGCAACCATTATTGATCCTAATGCCGACGAGATGGTAGATGCGGCCAGTCCGAGTGGAATAATTACAACTCCTGCAATGGCAATATTTGCCATTATGAGCTGGTTTTCCAACATGTCGCCTGGTGAAGCCGATATGGCAATTTTGTATGCAATTAGCACATACAAAATCATTCCGCTAACAGTTCCTAATATAGTTCCATAGGGAATCGACTTTGCAGGGTTTTTTAAATCACCCGACAAGCCTACACCGGCAGTCATTCCGGTGAAAGCCGGAAAAACTATGGCGAAAACGATAAAAAAGTCACTGCTGTTTCTGAATTCGAGATTAGAAAAACCAACACTTCCTTCGGCTGCATAACCTGTTTTTCCAAGAAAAAACATAGTAAGTGAGATAAACAAAATTGCCACAACCAAGTATAACAGCTTCACCCCCATATTGGCTCCTTTTTTCAATATAATGAATGCCAGCAACACCATTGCAGGCAGGCTTATTGCCTGTCGGGGTAATGTAAAATCGAATTGCGATGCAACCCAATTGAATAAAAATTCAAACGACTCGGTAAAAGCAATCACATAAAAAGCAACACTTATAGCCTGCGACATAAACAAGGTAATACCAATGGTTGAGCCTATGTTTAAACCAAAGGAGCGTGAAATAATAAAATACTCTCCTCCACCTTCAACACGTTTGTTTGTAGCCAACTCTGATATTGCCAGGGCGGTGGGTATGGTTACTAAATGACCTAAGATGATGATGGAAATAACTCCCCAAAATCCGAGTGTGCCCACGGCATAACCAAATCGTAAGAAAAGTATGGCACCGAGTATAGTTGAAATGGCAGTAAAAAAAACAGGAGCGGTTCCGAATTTTTTGTTTGTTTCCATTTTAAGTTGCTTTATGAACTTTTTTTAGTTGTTGTTTTTAAAATATTTCACATCATAAACATCGGTTCTACGGTCTTTCAAGTTTCGTACTGCCCCGTATGTATGTAATTCGCGTAACAAGTCTATGTCTACATCTACTACTAAAATCATTTCGGTGTTAGGTGTCGATTCGGCTTTTATGCCATTTGCCGGAAAAGAAAAATCGCAGGGAGTAAATACAGCCGATTGCGCGTACTGTATGCTCATGTTTTCAACCCGTGGAAGGTTGCCCACACAGCCTGCAATGGCCACATAGCATTCGTTTTCAATTGCCCTTGAACGTGCACAATATCGAACTCTCGAATAGCCGTTTTGAGTATCAGTAAGGAATGGGACAAATAAAATGTTCATTCCCTTATTGGCCAGTATTCTTGATAATTCCGGAAATTCAACATCGTAACAAATCAGTATTCCAACCGGCCCGCAATCGGTATCAATTACTTTTACCTGATCGCCACCTTGTAGCCCCCATATTTTTTTCTCGTCGGGGGTTACGTGTATTTTCTTATAAAAATCGTAGGTGCCGTTGCGGTGGCATAAATGACCCACGTTGTACAGTTTATTGTCTTCTGAAATATAGGGCATACTGCCGGTGATAATATTTATGTTATAGCTTACAGCAAGCTGTATAAAGCGGTCGCGAATGGTATCGGTATACTGGGCTAGTTTACGTATGGCTTCGGCCTCGTTTAAATGGTTGTATTTTGCCATTAAGGGGGCATTGAAAAACTCGGGAAAAAGTGCAAAGTCGCTGTTATAGGCCGATACCGAGTCTACAAAAAATTCGGCTTGCTCAAAAAGCTCATCAATGTTTCTGTATGGGCGCATTTGCCACTGTATAAGCCCAAGGCGTACAATTGACTTGTTGGTTGATATTTTGCTCGATGGTTTTTCGTAGTAAATGTTATCCCACTGCAATAAAACTGCATAATCCTTCGATTCGGCATCGCCTTCCTGGTAATTTTTAATTACTTTTTTAACGTGAAAATCGTTTGAAAGCTGAAAATTTAGCGTAGGGTCTTCAATTTCGCGGTTACGTACTTTCTGAATATATTCTTTGGGTGAAAAATCTTGTGAATATTTATGGTAGTTCGGAATACGACCTCCAAATATTATTGCTTTAAGGTTTAAATTCTCACAAAGTTCTTTTCTTGCATCGTATAAGCGGCGGCCAAGTCTTAGTCCACGATATTCAGGCTCAATAAATATTTCAATACCGTAAAGCACATCGCCATGCTTGGTATGTGTAGTAAAGGTTTCATTGGCAGTTATCTCGTTGTAACTGTGCGAGTCATAAAACATACTATATTTCACTATTATCGATAGCGAAACACCTACTATTTTTCCATCAACCAGTACCGCAATTTGTCCTTCGGGGAAAATCCGGATTAATTTCTCAATGCTTTTGCGTTCCCAGTATGAATCGGGCCAATTTTCGTATGCGTTTTTCATCGATTCAATAAGCCCTTTATAATCTTCGAGGGTAAGATGGCGTAATTCAACTTTTCCTACTTCGTCCATATTTAAATTTTTTGGGAAATTACAAAACAATTTCAAACGTACAATGCATCGAAACTGTTCATTTTTTGATAATAATTATTCAGGAAAAGAAAACCAGAAAAATGAAGTACAAAAAATAAACTCACAACCAATTCAAACAGTATTATTTGTGAGTTTATATAATTTAAAAATTTTAAA
>SKHV01000213.1 GCA_007116765.1 Prolixibacteraceae bacterium
GAAGTTCAGCGTAGCTAATGACACTAATATACTGAGCGTGTTAGCTATATTTTTTACTCCAACACAAGCGAAGTTGTCTGCTACTGACTAATGACCATTGACTATTGACTTATTGACTATTGACTTACTGACTAATGACCACTGACTTATTGACTGACTAATTGACTTCTCTTTTGTTACCTTAATCTTACATATGCATATAAAAATGAAAGTTTTGAGCAAAAAACTTGATGTTTTTGTTCTAATGTGTTTATTTTGTACCGCCTTATGATTAGGCAGTTCACATACACGTTATTTATTTAACAGCTAATAATAAAAAAGAATTCTATTATGTCAAAAATTAAAATTGGTATCAACGGTTTTGGCCGTATTGGTCGCCTGGTATTCCGTGCCGCACAAAATTTCGATAACGTACAAGTTGTAGGTATTAACGACCTTATCGATGTAGAATACATGGCTTACATGCTTAAATATGACTCTACTCACGGACGTTTCGACGGTACAGTTGAAATCAAAGACGGTAAACTTGTAGTTAACGGTAACGCAATACGCGTAACAGCCGAAAGAAACCCTGCCGATTTGAAATGGAATGAAGTAGGTGCTGAATACGTGGTTGAATCAACCGGTTTATTCTTATCGAAAGATACAGCCAAAGGTCATATCGATGCCGGTGCGAAAAAAGTAATCATGTCGGCTCCGTCGAAAGACGATACCCCCATGTTTGTTTGCGGTGTAAACCTCGACAAATACACTAAAGACATGGATTTTGTTTCAAACGCTTCATGTACTACCAACTGCTTAGCTCCTGTAGCTAAAGTATTGAACGACAAGTTCGGTATTCTTGAAGGTTTGATGACTACAGTACACGCTACTACTGCTACTCAAAAAACAGTTGACGGTCCTTCGATGAAAGACTGGAGAGGCGGACGCGGTGCCGGACAAAACATTATCCCTTCATCAACTGGTGCAGCTAAAGCTGTAGGTAAAGTAATTCCTGAATTAAACGGAAAACTTACCGGAATGGCTTTCCGTGTTCCTACTCCTAACGTTTCGGTTGTTGATTTAACTTGCCGTTTGGAAAAAGGTGCATCGTACGCTGACATTTGCAAAGCGATGAAAGAAGCTTCAGAAGGTGAATTGAAAGGTGTACTTGGATACACTGAAGATGCTGTTGTATCTAACGACTTTGTTGGCGAAACTCAAACTTCGGTTTTCGACGCCGATGCAGGTATCTCGCTGAACGACAACTTCGTAAAAGTTGTTAGCTGGTACGACAACGAAATGGGCTACTCTACTAAAGTGGTTGAATTGGTTCAACACATGTTCAACGTAGATAACGCTTAATAAACTTAAGCTTATACAATATAATATGAAAGGGATGCCGTGAGGTGTCCCTTTTTTTATAGTCAGTAGTCAGTAGTCATTGGTCATTGGTCATAAAGTTATTAAGCCGGTGGCTGATGGCAATCAAGATACTAGATACTAGACACCAGACACCAGACACAAGACACAAGATACAAGACATTATTTCAGAAGGGAATAAATTGGAATTGTTCCTATAAAAAACGTTTTGCTTGAATAATAATCATTGTTGTTCGGTTAAAATTTGAAATCTCCAATCTTTCAAAATGAGTTTGGGATAAAGCTTTGATTATAAATGCGGGCTAAAGCCCTGAACTTTGATTGCTCGTGTGTAACCCCAGGCTTAAGCCTGGGGTTATGAAAGCCAATAGGAACGCGGGCTTTAGCCCAATGCAATCGACATTTACCGGACAACAGTGAATAATAATAATAAATATATACATTTCCATCTAAATAATTATTTCTCGCTGATTATGCTGTATTGTGCGGATAAAAACATTCCGGAGTGGAATGTAATCTGCGTTATTTGAGTCATCTGCGTGAAGCATTTTGTAGATTGAAAACAGCTAACGCACGGAACAGCCTAAAGCCTGAAGCTTAAAGCCTACAGCTGTAATGCCCAATGACTATTGACAATTGACAATTGACTATTAACAACCCACACTATTCGAATGCAATTCTCTAATATTCTATAAATCCAATTTTCTAAAAAGATTCGTAAATCTTTTCTTTTCAAAGTCTTATGTTCTTGCCTGAATTGATGCCCGTAAATTTCTTCAAAAAATGTTTGGTATAACTGATTCTATTTATACTTTTGGAATGAGCAAAACGAAATATTCGTTATTTTATATGTTTTAATTCATTGAAATACAGTACGTTTCAATGGTATGTTTTTAACTTAAAATTGCAATCCTATGGAAAAAGTACTCAATGATCACATGTTGGAAGCGGATGTTTTAGAGAACCCGGTTCAGCAAAAACAATTTCCTGTATCAACAATAGAACAAATTCAGGAGAAAGAGAGTGAGATTGACTATGGAAATTTACTTGACTATCTGGAAACATTTGGAGACATGGAAGATATTAAATAAGGAAGAGGCTGAAAAGCCTCTTTTTTTTGCTCAAAATATTTAATCCGGAAATCCGAACCCCGATACCTGTCGGGGCCGGAAATTCAATAAACAATCGTATTTTTGCACAAAACCAATTTATGCAGAATACTTTAATTGTAATTACAGGTCCCACCGGAATTGGCAAAACAAAAGTTGCAATTGAGCTTGCCAAACATTTCAACAGCGAAATTATATCGGCCGATTCGCGCCAAATATTCAGGGAACTGTCCATCGGAACAGCTGTACCCGATTCTCAGGAACTTCATACTGTTAAGCACCACTTTGTTCATTCACATTCAATTCATAAATATTACAATGCCAGCAAGTTTGAAATAGAAGTTTTGAGTACACTCGAACAGCTTTTCGAAAAACACAAAATTGCAATTATGGCCGGAGGGTCGATGCTTTATATCGACGCGGTATGTAATGGCATTGACGAGCTTCCGCTTATCGATCCGGAAATCAGGCAGCAAGTAATTTCACGCTACGAAAAAGACGGACTGGAAAATTTACGCCTGGAATTAAAAAAGATCGATCCCGAGTACTATGCCCTTGTCGATTTGAAAAACCACAAAAGAATATTACATGCCCTCGAAGTTTTTTACATGACGGGCAAAAAATATTCATCGTTCAGAACTCAAACAAAAAAGAAACGTGATTTCAAAATTATTAAAATAGGATTGAACACCGATCGCGAAATACTTCATCGACGAATTAACCAACGAGTGGATAAAATGATTGTGCAAGGTTTGCTTGACGAAGCCAAATCGGTTTATCAATATAAACACCTCAACACCCTCAACACGGTAGGCTATCGTGAACTGTTTTCACACTTCGATGGGGAAATTTCACTCGACGAAGCCATTGAATTGATAAAACGAAACAGCCGGCGCTACGCCCGGAAGCAACTTACCTGGTATAGAAAAGACAAAGACGTAAATTGGTTTGAACCACAAGAAACAAATAAAATTATTGATTTTTTAAAAAAACATTTACGGTTCGAAAAGTAAAATATATTTTAGCCAAAAACTGAAAAGATTTTACTTAAATACCGAAAAGATAAACACATGAAGATATTTATCATAGGTCCTGCGCATCCCTACCGTGGCGGAATTGCCGCACTAAACGAAAGACTAGCCTCACAACTCATTGACGAGGGGCACGAAGTGGAGAACATAAGTTTTAAACTCCAGTACCCGGGTTTTCTGTTTCCCGGTAAAACTCAATTTACTGATTCGCCACAGCCCGAAAAACTGAAAGTACGCGAACTCATTCACTCAATGAACCCGTTTAACTGGATCAGTACCGGAATAAAACTTCGTAAAGAAAAGCCCGATTTGGTAATTGTTCGGTTTTGGCTTCCATTTATGGGTCCATCAACAGGTACAATTTGTCGAATCATAAAAGGAAACAAAAAAAGCAAAATAATTTCAATTGTGGATAACATACTGCCACACGAAAACCGAGTAGGCGACAAGCTATTTACACACTATTTTTCACGCTCAGTGCATGGCTTCTTAGCCATGTCGAACAGTGTATTTCGCGATCTCGACCAATTTATAAATAAGAAGCCCAAAATATTTTCGCCGCATCCTGTTTACGACCACTACGGCGAACTTATTGATAAAGAAAGAGCTAAAAAGGCACTTAACCTCGACACCAAATATAACTATCTTCTATTTTTCGGATTTATCCGCGACTATAAAGGGCTCGACCTGCTTTTCGAAGCAATGGCACATCCAAACTTCAACAATAAAAACGTAAAGGTACTGGTTGCCGGCGAATATTATTCGAACGAGAAAAAGTACCTTGATATGATTGAGCGTTTGGGCATTGCCGAAAAAGTAGTATTGCGTACTGATTATATACCCGAAGATAAAGTAAATCTTTACTTTTGTGCTTGCGATATGGTCACACAGCCTTACAAATCGGCTACACAAAGCGGAGTCACTCAAATTGGCTATCACTTTGAAAAACCCATGCTGGTAAGCAATGTAGGCGGTCTGCCCGAAATAATTGAACACAACAAGTGCGGCTATGTGGTTGAACCTGTACCGAGTGCTATAGCTAATGCATTGAACGACTTCTACAAACAAGCACGCGAAGCCGAAATGATAAAAGGCGTAAAAGAAGCGAAAGCAAAATTTGCATGGAATATTTTAACCCGCTCAATATTTAAGTTGTACAGTCTTTGTTAATCGTTCATTTTAAATTAATATTGTACAACACTTAAGCATTACACATTAATGGCACTGCAATCGAAACTTGAAACAAGACTTATACAAGAAGCATACGACGATATGCTCAAATCGTCGGTGCATGTGTTAAGCGACGATGATCTGGCACTGATCCAGAAAGCATTCGATTTTGCCAACAGTGCCCACCAGGGCGTTAAACGCAAATCGGGCGAGCCCTATATTTTACACCCCATTGCTGTAGCTACTGTAGTTACTCGCGAAATAGGACTTGGAACTAAGTCGATAATTTCGTCCATATTACACGATGTGGTAGAAGATACCGACTACACCCTGGTAGATATCGAAAACATGTTCGGCAAAAAAATTGCATCGATTGTGGACGGGTTGACCAAACTGAGCGGCGAATTTGACTTTAAACAAGCGGCCAATTTCAGGAAAATGATGCTCACTCTTTCTGACGATGTGCGCGTGATTTTGATAAAAATTGCCGACCGCCTGCACAATATGCGCACGCTCGACTCGATGCCCCCCAATAAACAATTAAAAATTGCCGGCGAAACACTATACATTTATGCTCCGCTTGCACACCGTTTGGGGCTATATGCCATAAAAACCGAACTTGAAGACCTGAGCCTGAAATACAAATATCCCGAACAGTATAAAGATATAGCTCTTCAGCTTCGCGACAGCGAGGAACACCGGCGCTATTTGGTTGAACAATTCATTACTCCCATAAAAGGCAAGCTACACAACGAAAATCTCGAAGTAAAAGTTAAAGGGCGTCCAAAATCAATATATTCGATCTGGAAAAAAATGCAAGTTCAAAAAGTTTCATTCGACGAAATTTACGACTTGCTTGCCATTCGAATTGTGTTCAAAACAAACGAAAAAATTGATGAAAGGCGAAAATGCTGGGAAATTTTTTCAATCATTACTTCGATATATAAATACAAGCAGGACAGAATACGCGACTGGGTAACCATGCCCAAGGCCAATGGCTATGAAGCCTTGCACCTCACGGTAATGGGACCCGAGGGAAAATGGGTAGAAGTTCAAATTCGCAGTGAACGTATGGACGCAATTGCAGAACGTGGTTTTGCAGCACACTGGAGATACAAAGATGGATCACAAACAAGCGATAGCGAACTTGACAAGTGGATTGAGAGAATTAAAGAAACACTTCAGAATCCCGAATCGGATGTACTGGAATTTCTCGACGATTTCAAACTGAACCTTTTCAGTTCCGAAATTGTGGTTTTTACACCAAAAGGAGAGATGAAAACCTTGCCCAAAAATGCAACAGTACTCGACTTTGCCTACGAAATACACTCCGAGCTTGGCAACAAATGTATCGGGGCCAAAATCAATCATCTGCTGGTTCCGTTTAGCCATGTGCTCAAAAGTGGCGACCAAATTGAAATACTTACTTCGGAAAAGCAACGGCCACAACTAAGTTGGTTCGACACTGTGATAACCGCAAAAGCCAAGCAAAAAGTAAAAAACGCTTTCAAGCTCGAACAAAAAAAACATATTGAGAATGGCAAGCAGATCATCGAAGACGAGTTAAAAAAACTTGATCTTTATCCAAGCAACGAAACAATTAACATTTTATTAAAACACTTCGATCTGAATTCAAAAAAACAAATGTATTCCCAGATCGGTTCAGGGCTTTTGTCGCTAAACAAAATCGAAAATATTTTTACTGAAAAGAAAAGGGAAAACAAATTCATTAAATACTGGAAGCTAAGCCTT
The DNA here is from genome assembly GCA_007116765.1 of Prolixibacteraceae bacterium. Taxonomy (GTDB): domain Bacteria; phylum Bacteroidota; class Bacteroidia; order Bacteroidales; family Prolixibacteraceae; genus Roseimarinus. The sequence continues at coordinate 6,425 of SKHV01000213.1, forward strand.
GGACTCACAAAAAACAAAACAGAAAATCAGCCTCCACCTGAAACAAATCAAAAAATCGACAAAAAGAAGACCTTCATATTAAGTGAAGAAAACATCGAAAAAAACTTTCATCTTGCACAATGCTGCAACCCCATACCCGGCGACGATGTAATAGGCTATATGGAATCGGAAAACAAATTGACAATTCACAAAAAATCGTGCCCCGAAACCATTCAGATAATGACCCGCGAAGGCGATAAAATCATTTCGGCCAAATGGAAACAATTCAAAATTTTGTCGTACCTCACCCACATTGTAATCAAAGGCTTCGACCGAATAGGAATTGTAAACGAGGTAACTTCGGTAATTTCGAAAGACCATAACATCAATATGCGCACCGTACGATTCGATAGTTACGACGGGGTATTTACAGGAAACCTTGATTTATATGTGCACAACACCAACGATGTGGGAAATATAATTTCGAGACTAAAAAAAATCAAAGGCATCGAAAGCGTGGAACGCATTGAGCCTGTTTAATCATTTTTTTCTACATAGCTCATTCTTTTTAGATTCATTTTTATATATTTGTTCTTATTTTGATTTAGTTTAATTAAAGGTAGGCACCAAAATGAATGAATCCGTCAAAAATATATTCTCTGATTTCCTTGAGAAAAATAACCACAGAAAAACTTCGGAACGCTTTGCAATATTAGACGAGATATACCGCACCGACGGTCATTTCGATATCGAATCGCTTTACATTAAAATGAAAAGCAAAAACATCAGAGTAAGTCGTGCAACCATATATAACACGATGGACATACTGCTCGAATGCAAATTGGTTGTAAAGCATCAGTTTGGAACAGGCATAGCTCAATTCGAAAAAACACATGCCGGCGAAACGCACGATCACCTTATTGATGTGGAAAACGGAACAATTTCAGAATTTTACGACAAACGCATACGACGCATTATTCTCAATGCATGCAAAGAGAACAACTTCGAGCTTTCTCATCACACATTGTACATTTACGGAAAGAAAGTATCCGACAAGGAAGAAGAAAATTTGTAAAACGCTGATTTGTTTTGTACTTTTGATTGCCAAAACCAAGAGAGGTAATCACCATAAAGGTTTATTCCAGTTATGTTTTGGGATAGACCTATTTTTATGCTGAACAGCCCGGTTACCAAATGGCAATTTACAAACCATTAAAATTTGAATAAATGAAAGTTGATGTATTACTTGGACTCCAATGGGGCGACGAAGGAAAAGGGAAAGTAGTGGATGTACTCACACCCCGTTACGACGTAATAGCCCGTTTTCAAGGTGGACCCAATGCTGGCCACACTCTCGAGTTCAACAACATTAAACATGTACTGCACACGATACCTTCAGGAATTTTCCGTGAAAACAAAATAAATGTAATCGGAAATGGTGTAGTTATCGACCCTGCAATTTTCAGAAAAGAAATAGATTCGCTGTCGAAAATAGGCTTCGATATTTCAGAAAACCTTTATGTATCTCGCAAGGCTCACCTTATTCTACCCACACACCGCTTGCTCGATGCAGCTTCGGAAGCCGCTAAAGGAAAATCGAAAATTGGTTCAACACTTAAAGGAATTGGCCCCACCTATCGCGACAAAATTGGTCGTGACGGTTTGCGAGTAGGCGATTTATTTGAAAATTTTGATGAGAAGTACAATCAAAGAAAAGAATTCCACATTAAGCAGTTGGAGAAATTTTACGAATTTGATTATCAAGAGCAACTTGTACAATTTGAACAAGAATGGTTCGAAGGCATTGAACTGCTCAAGCAATACAAGATGGTAAACAGCGAACAGTTTATTAACGATGCCCTTAACAGCGGAAAATCGGTAATCGCTGAAGGTGCACAAGGCACCCTGCTCGACATCGACTTTGGCACCTATCCCTTTGTGACCTCATCGAACACTGTGTGTGCAGGCGCCTGCACCGGACTAGGTATTGCTCCCGGAAAAATTGGCCGCGTATTCGGAATTTTCAAAGCCTATTGTACACGTGTGGGCATGGGACCCTTCCCTACCGAACTCTTTGATGAAACCGGACAAAAACTGCGCGATGTAGGCAACGAGTACGGCTCAACTACCGGAAGGCCACGCCGCTGTGGATGGATTGATATGGTAGCACTAAAATACTCCATTATGGTGAACGGTGTGACCGACCTCATTATGATGAAAACCGACGTGCTCGACAATTTTGACACCATAAAAGCATGTATGGCATACAAGATTAACGGAGAACTCACTACCGAACTCCCATACGAATTAAACGAGAAAATTGAACCTGTATATACCGAAGTACCGGGATGGAATTGCGATTTAACCGAAGTAACTTCGGAAGATAAATTCCCCGATGCATTGAAAGATTACATACGGTTTATCGAAAAAGAAACCGGGGTAAACATTTCAATTGTTTCGGTTGGTCCCAACAGAAATCAAACAATTATAAGAGACTCATTTTAAAAACAAAAGCTGTCGGATTTTCCGGCAGTTTTTTTTTGTGTTTTTGGTGTTTCATTTAGTTTGCTTAATTTTAGGAATCGGGAGATATAAATAAAACCACAAAGCAAAACCACAAAATGATGCGAATTACTCGACCAACATTAATACTCAACAAGCAAGTTTGTTTACAAAACATTGAATTGATGGCGCAAAAAGCACAGCGACACAATCTTCGTTTCAGACCTCATTTCAAAACCCATCAATCACTTGAAATAGGACGTTGGTTCAGAGAATTTGGAGTTAAGCACATTACAGTGTCGTCGGTAAAAATGGCCAGATATTTTGCAAACGACGGGTGGAATGACATAACCATAGCCTTCCCTTTCAATACTCTTGAAACCGAAGAACTTAATCAACTTGCTGAAAAAAACACAATTAATATAGTAAGTGATAATCAAACCACCATAGAGCTGCTTAAGGATAAACTCACCCGGCAACTTGGC
>SKHV01000063.1 GCA_007116765.1 Prolixibacteraceae bacterium
GGTAATACCTACAAACTTTCTACTGCAATAGAGGGAGAAACATTTACAACCGTTGAGCTGGAAAATTTCGATTTGGAAAACGAACTTTACATTGGCCTGTTTATTTGCTCACACGAAACCGATGTGGTTGAAAAAGCTGTTTTCGATAATGTGAGGCTTAGCATACCTGCCAAGGACGATTTTGTACCCTACCGCGATTACATAGGAAGCCACATTGAAATTATGGATATTGAAAGCGGCAAACGCCGCATAGTGCACAGTTCTCCACTTTCGCTGCAGGCACCAAACTGGTCGCCCGACGGGAAAACACTAATTTATAACAGCGAAGGTAAAATTTTTGCATTCGACATTGCTACCGGCAAGGTGGAAGAGATTTATACCGGTTTTGCTGTGAACAACAACAACGACCACGTGCTGTCGTTCGATGGCAAACTCATGGGATTAAGCGACCATACCGAGCACCCCGAAAACCAGTCGCTGATATATGTAATTCCTGCCACCGGAGGAGAACCTGAGTTGATTACAAAAGAAGCTCCCTCGTACCTGCATGGTTTTTCGCCCGATGGTGAATTCATGGTTTACACCGCAGGCCGCGATGGAAATGAGAACCTCGACATATACAAAATTTCCCGCTTCACAAAAGAGGAAGTCAGGCTCACAAGCTCACCCGGACTTGACGATGGTTCGGAATACTCGCCTGATGGTGAATACATTTACTTCAATTCGAGCCGCACGGGCACTATGCAAATATGGCGCATGAGACCCGATGGTAGCCAACAAGAACAACTTACGTTTGATGAATACAACGATTGGTTTCCACATGTTTCGCCCGATGGAAAATGGCTTGTTTTTATTTCGTATTCAAGCGAAATTGACGCCGACGACCATCCGTTTTACAAGCACGTGTATATTCGCTTGATGCCCGCAATAGGAGGAGAACCAAAGACTGTTGCATACCTTTATGGCGGACAGGGCTCAATGAACGTGTTCAACTGGTCGCCCGATAGCCGTAAAATTGCTTTTGTAAGTAATACTCAAATTGATTAAGAGAATAGTTCATTTTTGTTATTTTAGCCTAAATTCATAAAAAAAAACAAAATGAACTATATAATCACATCGGTTTTTGCTTGTATTATGTGCATGGCCGGCAATAATATCCACAACAACACATACATAAACGTGCCTGTTCAAGAGATTGAAACAGCCATGAAAAACCATGTTGATTTATGGTATCCAAGCATTATTGACACGGAAGATGGCGGCTACTATACCCAATTTGACCACAAGTGGGAAAAAATGGATGCACAGCCCAAAATGCTGGTCACTCAGGCTCGCGGTTTATGGACTGCCGCAAAAGCTGCCCAAGTTATTAAAAACAACCATAAACTTATTGAGGCGGCTAACCATGGCTATACGTTCATTACCGAAAATATGTGGGATACTGAAAATGGAGGCTTCAAACTTCATCATGATAAGGAAAACGAAAAATACAAATTGATATATGGCAATGCTTTTGCCATTTTTGCACTTGCCGAATATGCCAAAATAAACCCTTCGGAAGAAGTTTTTGAATGGCTGCACAAGTCATTCGACTGGCTCGAAAACAACGCGTACGACCCTGAATATGGCGGATATTTTAACCTGATATTGAACGAAGAATTGAAAGCTGAATTTCCCAATAACATTGATGATGTTATGCAATTCGGCTGGGGACACCCCTTTTGGAAAGACCAAAACACATCGATTCATTTAATGGAAGCGTTTACCACACTTTATCAGGTTATGCCCGAGCCAAAAGTGAGAAAAAGGCTCGAAGAATTGATGGTTCTTATCAGAGACACCATGACAAGCCCAAAAGGGACACTAAAACTGTTTTTTGAAGCAGACTGGACACCCATAAACCACAGTGATTCGAGCCGGACATTTATCTTAGAAAACTCATTTTTTGACCATGTTTCGTTTGGACACGACATTGAAACTGCTTACCTGATTATTGATGCTTCGCAAACACTTTATGGAAAAATTGATGAAAAAACGCTGAAAATTGCCAAACAGTTAACCGACCACACTTTGGAGAATGGCTTTGCACATGACTATTATGGAGTTTATGATCGCGGATATTATTTCAATAACAGAGGTAAACCTGAAATTATTGATCGCAAAAAATCGTGGTGGTCACAATTTGAAGCCTGGCACACATTGGCAATTATGGCCACACTTTTCCCCGAGGAACCGGTTTATGAAACAGCATTTATAAAGCTATGGAATTATATCGAAAATGAATTGTGCGACAAAATAAACGGCGGCTATTTTGAATTTGGAATTGATGAAACCCCCGGTGCCATAACGCGCCCCAAAGCCCATAACTGGAAGAGCAATTACCACGATGGCAGGGCTATCATGCTGGTTTATTTATATTCGCAAAATAATCTTCCGTATATACTTCAGTAGCATATTGCCAATTAAGCAACTCCAATTTCACGATTGATTAAAGGTGTTAATTTTCGCATTATCGATACTCTGTTACCCGACATCTTGTTGCGGTACTTTTGTATAAAATTAAAAGATAAACCCGACTGCTTTTCTACTTCTTCTACATAGTGGCATTCTAAGCTTTTGCTATTTAATCCTACCGATTCAGCGATCAACACTTTTACGCTTTTCAAAACCAAGGACTTAAAATGCTCATGAATTTCATCGTCAAATAAACTGGCATTGTTCATAACGGAATGTGTAAAAGCTATTGTTCGGTTTATATAGCTACTCAACTCACCCTCTTTGGCCGCACAAGTAAAAATTGTTTCAAGCTTATCAGCTATATCTTCCTGTAAATCCTGAATATCGTCAACAAACTGTAACAGCACGCCAAAATTGAAACAAAATTCCTCCTGTTCAGGTGTAAGGGTTCCATTGAGCAGGTAACCATCGGCTAAAACCGAAGTTCCACCTTTTTCAATACAAATATCCAGCAGTTCACTTTTTGAAGGAGTTTCACAATTGCTCATTAGCTTTATGCTACGGGTTTGTGCATCATGAATTGCAAGTAATGACTCATATACAAGCGGATACTCATTTCTGTTCCATTCGCTTTCAATCAACTCAACCAGCTTGAAAACCTGCTCTTCGTGTGGATTAGCAGGATCTAAAATTACTCCTTTTAAGCGTAAGCGAAATCTTTTACTAAAAGCATGCTTTTCACTTTCATCGATATCGGGACTATCAATATAATTATCGGTGTATGGGTACAGCATGCTATAAGCAAAGAGTGAATCTGAAACATCTACCGGCTTATTCAATAATACCTGAAGTGAGTTAACTATCCATAAATTGCGGCTTGCCTGAAATATTTCTTCGTTAGTGATATTGCTGTCAAATTTACGTGCCATAGCCACAAATTTTTTGCTTGCCGATGAAAAACCATTGTCGTTAATTATAGCCAATTCATTTTCCGAAAATTGGAAAACATTTGCCATTAACGATGCAATATTTTGCTTAAACTGGGTATTAAGTTCTTTGTTGACTTGTAAATTATCGTTATTCTTCCTAAAAGCGCTTTTCAATTTTTCTGAAAACTTAAGAACAAGCTTCTCGTTTTCTGCTTTTTGAAATTCTGAAACCACTTCGCCTTTAAAGTAATGTACTGAACATGAGCTATTCCATAGCAAAACCGACTGTTCATTTTTGTTATTGATGTTCATAATGAAATTATCTTTTATACAAAACAGCAAATTATTAAAGAATTATTAGCCTAGAACTCGGTAAACTACCTAATTTTGTCTGTGAATGAAGCAATTCTCATTGCGAACAATTAAAACTGCATATAATGAAAAAAATAGTATTACCTCAAAAGACATTTATACATTTTCTGCAAACCACATTGATAGGTGGGTTAGTTGCTATTTTACCCCTTGGTCTGATTATTCTTCTATTAAGGTGGATAATAAAAATTATTGAACGCTACCTTGAACCACTGGTTGCTCTTTTTGAAACCAACAACCGCTTTTCAACAATTATAGTATATATTCTGGCTCTTGCGGCCATAATTACCCTGTTCTTCTTTATAGGCTTATTTATTCGTACCCGTTTTGGAAAGTTTATGATGAATCATATTGAAAAAAAGTATTTTTCCAAAATTCCCGGATATTCAACCGCCCGGGAAATAGTTCAACAATTTTTAGGTGGCAATAAAAAATTCTTTTCCGAAGTGGTGTTGGTCGATATTTTTGGCACCGGAGTTTTAATGACCGGTTTCATAACCGACTATCAGGAATGGAATGACTACATGACCGTGTTTGTACCCACCGGCCCAAACCCTACATCGGGCAATATTTATCACATGCCAAAAGAACGAGTGCGAAAAAGTGACGCTACAGTCGATTATGGGCTTAAAACAATAATAAGTTGCGGTGCCGGTTCTTCCGAGGTATTCAAAGTATCGTCAATACCCTACAGCAAAATAAACCCAATACCCGGCAACGACACTTAGGAAGAAATCATTAAAGACTAATAGTCAACACATTTTGTATACATTTTGCTATTTATTTGTTACCAAATATGAAATGTTTATAATTTTTCTGTTTTTGAGTAACAACCTAGTTAAATAATAGATAGCTTTGTCGCTGAATTAGTAAAACAGTTCATAAAAATAGTGAAAGCATTGTACATCATGTTCTGGTGCCCTGTTCGCTTAAATGCTAAGCAGTAAAGCTCTTCTGTTATCTCAAATAACTAAATGTTTTGCTACCGGTTACACGAACCCGTCGACACTCTCTACTCTTGTGCATAAGCTTTTCTTGATTATATATCAAACAGTTAGAATTAAATGCAAAGTAAATAAACACTTTACTTGTGGCATTGGGAAATATTGTATTTGTAAAGGAGAAAAAATATGGTTTTTGATTTTTCGGCAGGTATATCACTATGGTATAGTGTGCCGTTTTTTTTAATGTTGTTATCTATTGCATTAGGCCCTTTGCTTTTTGAACATTGGTGGGAGAAAAACAACAACAAATTAATGGTTTCGATGCTATTAGGCTTGCCACTCGCAGTGGTGATGCTTCTTGGTGGATTAAAAATCGAACTAACGCATCAGCTTTTGTACGATTACGTGCCCTTTATTGTATTACTCGGCTCTTTATTTATTATAACCGGAGGAATTCATTTTAGTGGTAATATCGAATCAACTCCAATTAACAACACAATGCTTCTTGCAATTGGAGGCCTACTTGCTTCGTTTATGGGGACTACAGGTGCAGCAATGCTGCTAATCAGGCCAATGATTAAAATTAACTCACAACGAGAATTCAAGGTGCATTCCATACTTTTTTTCATTGCCATAATAGCCAATGCTGGAGGAATGCTTACACCCCTTGGCGACCCTCCATTATTTCTTCTTTATTTGAGGGGCGCTCCATTTGCCTGGTTTATGAGTTTATTTGCCGAATGGCTTTTTGTACTCATTATGCTACTCGTAATCTTTTTCATTACCGATACAATTTTTCAGCGCAAGGAACATCCAAAACCGGTTATAGTATCAAAAAAAGAAGCATTCTCGATAAAAGGAAAAACCAATTTAATATTGCTGCTAGGAGTTATTGCTGCAGTTGCGTTCATTAACGAGAATTATATTAGTGCCATAAAAACAAACCACAGTCTGGCATTTTTACGTGAAGGTTTTATTATGTTAATGGCCACTCTTTCGCTTTGGCTCACAAGCGATAAATTGCGATATGTGGAGAATAAATTTACTTGGACACCAATTACCGAAGTAGCTTTCCTGTTTTTAGGAATTTTTTTAACTATGTTACCCACACTACTCTTTATCGAGCATAACTCACAAAGCTTTGGTATTAACAAGGCATCGGAGTATTTCTACACAACAGGCATATTGAGTTCGTTCCTCGACAATGCTCCAACCGCAGTTTCGTTTCATAAGTTGGCATTAGGAATGACTGCAATACCCGGTGAGGTAATGGTGGCTAGAATACCTGAAAGTATTCTCAAAGCTATAAGCACCGGAGCAGTATTCTTTGGTGCGATGACTTATATTGGAAATGGCCCCAATTTTATGATAAAAGCTATTGCAGAAGAAAGTGGTATATCGATGCCAAATTTTTTCGCTTACATTTTCAAGTTCTCGATATTGGTTTTATTACCGGTGTATGTACTAAGCCAGCTAATTTTCCTCTAATAGATCTGAAGTTTGATTTTCAGACTCTAAGAAGAAACTAAAATGCACTTTGCCATATTTTCTTAACTCATGAAAACCCTGTAGTTTACTAAAGTTGAAGGCTGAAGGATGCTCTACAATTAACATTCCTCGGGGTGCTAGTATATTTTTTGAAAGAATGAATTCAGGTAATTCAGCAAGCCGTGAATGATCGAACGGAGGATCGGCAAAAACCAAATCAAATTGAGTATGGCAATTCTTCAAGTATCTGAATACATCGGCACGGTAAACACTCGCCTTTTCGTTTATAGTATTGAGTACTGATTTTATAAACTGCAAGTGTTTAAAATTGAGTTCAACCATAGTGATATCTGTACATCCACGCGATAAAAACTCGTATGAAATACTACCGGTACCGGCAAATAAATCAAGTACTTTCGTATCCGAAAAATCAATTCGGTTATTCAAAATATTAAAGAGGCTTTCTTTGGCTAAATCGGTGGTTGGTCGTGCCTGAAAGCTTTTCCCCGGGTTAAAAGTCCGGCCTTTGTATTTACCTCCTGCTATTCGCATTGTGCTAATTCAATTAGTGAAATATACTGGTGTTCGGGCTCTTTAAAAAAAGTATAACTAAATGCATATTTATTGACAAACCGTCCAAAAAGCACTGTCTCAAAATATTTTTTCAACTCGGAATATACGGGGGTGTTTTTTTCAAAAAAGCCGGTAAGCACAATTGGAGTTTTACTGTCCAAGTGATTTTTTTTCAACACATTCAATATATAATAAAGGCAATCATTATGGTTTCGTACATAGAAAACATTCGCAAAGCGAAGCTCGTTTTCATTACGAATCACAAGCTGAATCCAATGTTTATAAAGTGTTGCATGTAATCTGTAACCTAATTGGTTCAAACTTGAGTCGTGCGTAAGCACTGGCATTAATGAAGTATAAAATCTGCTATTTTCAAATATTGTGCTAAATAAATCTTTTATCAAAACCGGAATAAGCGAAAGCGACACAACACTTTCGGAGACCTTATTTGAAACTATTTCAATATCGCGCTCTTCCTCAAAATTCAAACTTGTAATATTTTCAAGCTGATTTTCGCCAACAAGCGAAGAAACTGTAAGAGTGAGCTTAGGTGTAAAATAACAAATTTTTACTCGCTCGAAAGCATTGTTCAAAATCGGTTCCGAAGTAATAATATCATCAATAATATTTTTAAGCTGAAACGAACTTGCAGCATTGAAGTCGTATCCCGACAAAACAATGTATTTATTGATAATTTTATCGAAAATGCAAAAAGAAAATCCATCCAGTGAACACTGGATGGATAATATATAGTTCGAACAATTATCTATATCGAAAGTTTCATCGATATGCCTAAAAACATATTCCATGTTTAAGATATTATTCCCAGTTTCCGGCGTTGTTGTTAGCTTCGGTAACCGAACCTACCTTAAGGCCTGGATACAAGTCATTTTTTCTACGTTGCTCATTAAGGTTAATAATAAGCTGTTCGTAATCTTCTTTTAGATCGTTCAGAAATTGATTATTATGTGCCCTTGCTTCAAATACAGGCACTTTTACACCTGATCCGGTAGTAATGATTGTTTGTCCTAGCCAAAATTCCTGACCACCTGAATGAGGGATATAACGTAAAGAATCAGCTTTATAATCTGCAGTGAACACATAATCCAAAACTGAAATTCTGACTGTATCCCTGATAATCAGCCCGCGCATCATTGCTGTTCTTTCGGTTAGTCCGGCTTCGACCATACTGTCGGTTAACATACCAATTCTTCGAATCTGAGGAATTGAATCGTATTTTACAAAACTAACCAACGAATCCCAGTTGCCTGAAAATTGGCCGTTCACTTCCCTGTAAGCCACCTGAGCTTTACGAATGTCAATTAAACGTTCTACTGTTGCCCTGTAACGCACTGATCGCTCTTCGTCAAATCGAATTGGATCTTGAATAGAGTCCCAAAGCTGGTAACCTAAGAATGCCGCCGCTGCAATCAGGACAATCTGAATAATAATTCGTTTCATTATAATATTTTTAAAAGTTTTTAGTTTCAATGACTGCAAATTTATAAAAAATATTAGATTGTGTTTCGGATTAAAATTATTTTCGTGCAATATGTTTGAAAAGAAATTATCAAAACTAATAATTCAGGAGCTAAAAGTTGAACCAACCGAAAGCCAAAAAGTGGCTATCGATGTTATTTCAAGGTTTTTATACGACGATAATCAGCATTCGATATGCCTGTTAAAAGGATATGCCGGCACAGGTAAAACCTTGCTTGTTAGCACATTAGTAAACACGCTTAAACATTTCAGAATAAAAACCGAGCTTTTGGCACCCACAGGAAGAGCCGCAAAAGTTTTATCTCAATATTCAAAAAAACCTGCATACACAATTCATAAAAAAATTTATCGGCAAAAATCAACTTCCGACGGGATGGGCAATTTTTCACTCGATTTTAATAAAGTATCGAATACGCTTTTTATTGTGGATGAAGCATCGATGATATCGAACGAAGGAAGTGAGCAAACACTTTTCGGTTCGGGGTACTTGCTCGACGACCTGATTGAATACATCTACAATGGGAAAAACTGTCGTTTAATGCTAGTAGGTGATACTGCTCAGCTTCCACCTGTAGGTCTTGACTTAAGCCCTGCACTCGACCCTAAAGTACTCGGGGGATATAACTTTACAGTTTTCACTTCGATTTTAAGTGATGTGGTACGTCAGGCACACGAATCGGGCATTCTTTATAACGCAACAGCACTGCGTTACCATATCAAACACAAGCGTACTCAATCTTTTTTCCACATCAATACTGAAAAACTGCCCGGAGTTTACCGCATTGGCGGCGAAGAACTTATCGAAACAATAAGCAGTAGCTACGACAATTATGGCGAATCGGAAACTATTGTGATTACCCGCTCGAACAAACGAGCCAATAAATTTAACGAAGGCATCAGAAATACAATTCTTTGGAGAGAGGAAGAACTATCGAGAGGGGACTTGCTCATGATAGTAAAAAACAATTATTTCTGGAAAGACTACGACGAAAAAATTGATTTCATTGCCAATGGTGATATTGCCCGGGTTGTTAAGGTTAAAAGCACCGAAGAACTTTATGGTTTCCGATTTGCAAATGTTACTCTACAAATGATTGATTATGCCGATATTGAATTCGACTGCA